>DASYHR010001021.1:0-1643 GCA_035998385.1 Dyadobacter sp.
TTTTCTACGAAAACCGAACCTTCGCCAAATGAAGAGAGCGCTTCACTTACTGCCCTTTCCATTTGTTCATTGAATTCTGCCTCTTTCTCAACAATACGCATACCTTTACCTCCTCCACCTGCACTGGCTTTAATTAATACAGGATAGCCAATAGACGCAGCAATTATTTTTCCTTCCTCAGCTTCGGTAATTGCTCCTGTACTGCCCGGCACCATTGGGATGTTGTAATTTGCTGCAGCTTCTTTCGCTGCCAGCTTACTGCCCATCACCTCAATGGATTCTGGAGAGGGGCCAATAAATATAATTCCTGCCTGAATCACTGCTCTGGCAAAATCGGCGTTTTCAGACAGAAAGCCATATCCGGGATGAATGGCATCAACATGTAATTCTTTACAAACTGATATGATTTTATCTCCGCGTAGGTACGATTCCGAAGAAAGTGCGGAGCCAATGCATACTGCCTCATCCGCATAGCGGACATGGGGTGATTTACGATCAGCTTCGCTGTAAACAGCCACTGTAGAAATGCCCATTTCTCGTACCGAACGCATAATTCGTAATGCAATTTCACCGCGATTTGCAATCAGTATTTTTTTGATGGTAGGCATATCATGATTTGTTTTGAGAGTCTGCTGCTACTAAAATGGCAAGCGAAAACAGCGGGTTTTTTTGTTATTTTACCAATTTACAAAGTGCTTGAAGAAGAAGGGATTATTAAGGTAATGTAATTTTTTTTATTTTTGCATTTATCTAACATATATAATAATAAGGTACTCATATAAATTAGAAGCGAGTGGATATTTTTGAGAAACTGCATAACAACTCAGGACCTATCGGTAATCCTGCCAAGGAGCTGAAAAGCCATCATTATTTTTCATTTCCAATGCTGGAAGGAGAACTGGGACCTAGAATGCGTTTTATGGGACGGGACGTGCTGAACTGGAGTCTGAACAATTACCTGGGACTAGCTAACCATCCTGAGGTAAGAAAGGCAGATGCAGATGCTGCTGCCAAGTGGGGACTGGCTTATCCTATGGGTGCAAGAATGATGTCGGGAAATTCGACTCAACACGAAGAATTTGAACAAGAGCTGGCAGAATTTGTTGGTAAAAAGGATGCATTCCTTCTCAATTATGGATATCAGGGGATTATGTCGGCGATCGAATGTATTTGCGATCACCGCGATGTGATCGTTTATGATGCCGAATCTCACGCCTGTATTATAGATGGTATAAGGCTGCATAAGGCTAAACTTGGGGAGTATTACAAGTTTAACCATAATGATATGGACAGTCTGGAGAAAAATCTGAAACGTGCAACCAAACTTGCCAACGAAAAAGGTGGTGGTGTGCTGGTAATCACGGAAGGTGTATTCGGGATGTCAGGGAAAGTAGGTAATCTGAAGGCGATTGTCGAGCTGAAACAAAAATATGATTTTCGCCTGATGGTAGATGACGCACACGGCTTCGGAACCATGGGAGATACAGGTGCGGGAGTAGGTGAGTTGTTGGGTGTTCAAAAAGAAATTGACCTCTACTTCTCTACATTTGCCAAGTCAATGGCAGCGATCGGCGCATTTATCGCAGCTGATGATCCACAAATCATCATGTACCTGAAGTACAACATGCGTTCTCAGACCTACG
>DASYHR010001034.1:0-2113 GCA_035998385.1 Dyadobacter sp.
AAAAAACTAAACATTATCATAGGCTGTAAGGGCATCAAAATTCATCCACTAGCTCTGATATTCCTTCACCTGGAGCTATTTCAAAGGAAAAAAAATGTCTTACGGTGAATTTGCTCATCTTCAGCACATGTATTATTATTATTATTCTTAGATTTGCGATGCTGAGGCCTCCAGTGCCTTTGGCTGTTTGCTTTGTTCTTGCCATTTGATTAACAATTAAAAATAAAAATTTTGCCCAAATCTTTTTTTTTAACAGTATCTTTGGTAACTTATTGATATTTATTGAGTATATAGACTATTAGCCTAACCCTAATACTATATATAAAATTGGAATGTCTTCCAGAATATCCTGTTCTTGGATCCAAGTATTATAGTGATCTCCCATTGCCTGCAGATAGCATTCTATTTGCTTGACCACACTCAGCTCCAATGGTTGCCCTTGACTGGCAAAAGAGTTCTTGTCTGATGTGCACATGATGGAGTGTCAATTGCTGAAGTATGCCAAGTTCTCATGAATGAGTTGCGCCAATCTAAAAAATATACTGTTGCCAGGTTGAAGGTCAAGTGCAAGCCCCAGGTGCTGAATGCCAGTTGCCCACCATGCCATCTGTATCCAAAAAGGAGTGATGCAGCAGCCTTCACAAAAGTCCATCCAGTCTACATGTGGACCAGTTCTGCTGTGATTGATGCTAACCCTTTTTTTGTTGGTTGTCTCCTGTGGGAGACAATCTGTGCAACTTTGTTTTTTTGTAGGTTATCTCCCATGGGTGACAATCTGAGTGATTTTTTTTTTAGATTGTCTCCTGTGGGAGATGACTAGCATGACTTTGTTTTTTTTCACTAGATCATTTCCCATGGGACTTTGTTTTTTTTAGATTGTCTCCATTTATTTAAGTTCAATTGCCTTACAAGGACCACACCTCACAATACAACCTTGATTTTGGCCAAATTTTGATGAAGCCCTATAATTGCCCTAACATATCTTCCCAACTGCAACGCCGTTGCATCAAACTATGTACTGGCAACTGGAACCAGAGGCAAGCTCATATACCAGAGCTGCAAGAAACATAGATTGGGCTTGAACTCTACTCAGCCCATTCAAAACAAAATTGTTGAAAAATTATTATTGATAATATATTTATTACATCATTTTGGTATACAATTAATTTAAGGGCAAGTTGCCGGGGCTGTGAGGAAGTCATTTGATCCGTCAGTCGGACTGATGCCGATGAATACCAAGAAAACAGTCAAGATGGAGATCTGAATAATGATCCACGTCAAAAATGTGGACTTGGCAATCTTGGACTTTTGTTTGGTATCTGCATTATCTATTAAAGTGTTAACCAACTGAACGAAGATAACAATCAATATTAATATCTTACCAATCAATTTTGCATCACCGCCATTGAGGTCGATGACATCACTCTCCTCCGCGCCACCAACACGAACTTCTTGAGCGATGAGAATGGCAACGCTGAGCGCAGTCCAAGCTGCAAACAGAGCGTACAAGATGTAAGCACCGTTCGAGATCGGGAACATGCGGTCGATGCCCAAGAAGATGTTCACCACTGCGATGATCAGCAGGAAGCGGCCAACCCACCAGTGAATCTGATCTTGAGCCGGCACCTTGCTTCGGCTCGGATCGAACAAACGATCGGCAATCAAACCGATGAATGGTTGAGCCATGGTCAGGCCGAAGATGATGATGCCGATGACCTGATGCGCGCCCAGATTGAAACCGCCCTGCGCGATGAAGATGATGATAAACCCGGCAAGCACGAGGGCCACGCCGACAGTCTGAAGTGCGACGTGGATCTTGAACCACGCGGTCGTGACGATCTTGAGGTAGCGCGAGAAGAATGAGCCGGTGAACAAGAGCGCGCACCAGGCAATGACCATCAGAATGCCGTGCACTTTGCGAAGATCAGTCGGTCTGGCGACATTCGCACAGCCACCAAAGAAATCGATTTGTGCACTGCCTCTGTTCGCGTGCTGTATCGGGTTAGAACGAACAATTAATCAAACTTAGCGGCACACGTACATATTCGAAGGTACCAGCGTTGTAGTTGACGCCGTTGTTGGGACCGAGAGCCCACAACAAAAATCCAGGCTT
>DASYHR010001038.1:0-5890 GCA_035998385.1 Dyadobacter sp.
AACCCGTATCAGGTGGAGCACGACGATTTGTTTGCTGCTCTGGCCAAAGGAGAATATAAGTTTGCAGATGCGGAAAACGGTGCAAAAAGTACGATGACCGCCATCATGGGTCGTATGGCTACTTATTCTGGTAAACTCATCACATGGGACGAGGCACTGAACTCGGATATTAATTTGTTCCCTGACAAACTTGCATGGGATGCCAACCCGAAAATAATGCCGGGCCCCGATGGATTGTATCCTGTAGCGGTACCAGGTAAAACGGTTGTGATATAGTCAGATTGATATAGCTAAAAAACCGGAAGTGCTCTCAGGCATTTCCGGTTTTTTATTGAATTGTATTCCAACTCTGTTCTTTTCCGTTTTTCTGTTCTACGAGCCAAACTTTGTTATCGGGAAATTTGCGAAGATATTTTTTGCCTTTTTTAATTCCGGAAACACTGAATGCAGTAGCCAGCGCATCTGCCTCGGTAGCATCAGGAGATATGACTGTGGTACGCAGATGGAACAGCAGACCGATGCCCGTTTTCGGATCCACGATGTGAGAGTATTTTCTGCCTTCGTGTTCCAGATATCTGTAGGTAGGCCCGGATGTCGCTATTCCAACATTCGCATACGTAATTGTCTGAATAGAATCTCTGCCTGAGGATATCACAATTTTCCAGCCTTTTTCTCCCGGTGGCGCGTCCATTAATGCGAGTTTGCCCCCCGCGTCAATCATCGCACTCGTAATGCCATGTTGCTTCAAAACTTTCACAGCTTCGTCCGCAGCGAAACCCTTGCCTAAACCTCCTATATCAAGGCGCATTCCTTTCTTCAGTAACCTGATTCGGTTGGACTCTTTATCAAAATGAATGTTTTTATATCCGGTTTTTGCTAAAGCTTCCTCAATGAGTTTCTTATCAGGAAAATACCCTTTTCTGGTTGCCCTTCTCCATTCCTGTACAATAGGACCCAGCGTGGCATCAAATACACCGGCTGTTTTTTGGCTGATGTCGTTGGATAGATAAAGAATATCAAAAAGATCTTTGCTTACAGGTAACCAGTTTTTGGTGCCGGACTGAGCCGACACACGATTGATTTCGCTATCATCCCTGTAGTCGCTTAGAGAGGCGTTCAGGTCTTCTATGCGTTTAAATGCACTCTCCGCCGCACGATTGGCTACTGAATCATTAGGAGCATATAAAATGATTTTAAAAGGGGATCCCATTAATCCCCTCTCAAAGGTATATCTGCTTTGTGGGAAGCCATTGAGGGTTAACAAACAGCAAAATACAACCCACAGCGAAATCCGGCATTTGAGCTGCCTGACTATCATGCCTTGCTTGTTTTATTACGAAGATAAAAATCAACGAGTACCAGCGCAGCCATCGCCTCTACAATAGGAACAGCACGTGGAACCACGCAAGGATCGTGGCGTCCTTTACCTTGAACTACTGCTATATCTCCGTGTTGATCCACACTCTCCTGATCCTGCATGATAGTAGCGACCGGCTTAAACGCTACCTTGAAATAGATATCTTCGCCATTGGATATTCCACCCTGAATCCCCCCGGAATGGTTCGTACGGGTATGTACTTTATTTTCATCTCCAATAAAAAACGCATCATTATGTTCCGAGCCAAGCATTGAAACGCCATCAAAACCACTACCGTACTCAAAACCTTTTACAGCATTGATGCTTAACATCGCTTTTCCCAGTTCTGCATGTAATTTATCAAAAACAGGCTCTCCCCATCCTGCAGGTACCCCTTCTGCTACACAACTTACAACCCCTCCCACTGAATCGCCCTGTTTCCTGATTCTATCGATGTAATCAAACATCTTGTCAGCCAGAACCGGATCCGGGCAGCGTACGGCGTTATTTTCTGTCTCGTTCAAATCCAGCTCCTGATAGGATCCTTCCAGCTTAAGCTTTCCAACCTGCGATACATATGCCTGAATTTTAACTCCTTCTTTTGCAAGAATGAGCTTCGCAAGAGCACCGGCAGCTACACGCGCCGCAGTTTCTCTTGCAGAACTACGTCCGCCTCCCCTGTAGTCACGCACGCCGTATTTCGCCTGATAGGTAAAGTCTGCATGTGAAGGCCTGAATTGTGCAGCAATGTGAGAATAGTCCTTGCTACGCTGGTCTTCATTTCTGATTAACATCGCAATTGGCGTACCTGTAGTCAACCCGTCGAACACGCCGGATAATACTTCAAATTCATCCGCTTCTTTACGTTGTGTTGTTATTCTGGATTGCCCAGGTTTCCTCCTTGTCAATTCAGCCTGAATGAAATCAGTGTCAAATGGAACACCCGCCGGGCACCCTTCTACTATGACGCCTATTCCGGCACCATGAGATTCGCCGAATGTGGCTATTTTAAATATCTTACCGTAAGTACTTCCCATTTTTATATCTACTTTCTGAATACCCAAAGCATGGCCAGGATTAAAACAACCACCACACCATTGGTTACGTTTTTAAAAAATTCTTTGTAATTAAAATTGTCCCTTGTGGTTTCCACTGCATCCAGATTATCGTATAACCCCTGTGAACCACTCAAAGATATATTCCCCAACTTGTAATCTTCACCTTTGACCTGTAATTTCTTCGTTGCATGCAGTGTATCGTACCGCTGTCGCTCCGGATCAAAATAAACCCATTGGAAGTATCTGTTCAAAGGAAACATCCCGTCTTTCCTCGGAACGACGAAGTAGTCAAAAGTCATCTGGCCTGATACCTGTGTGTAACTACGTTTGATTTCCTGGCTTCGTTCCGGAGGATACAAGTCTAATGCAGAATTCATTTCGGTAGTAGGAGCAGGAATTGCAGCAATATTTCCAATACCCTGGATTTTAAACTCGTAACGTACACTTTCTCCGGGATAAACGAGAGGGCTCGACAATTTCTCCGTTAAACTATATCTGCCCACAGCCACCTGATCCATCAATGGATGTAGCGGTAATGCCAGGACTTTGATTACAGAAGGTTTCGACTTAAAAGAGCGTATGACCTTCTGCTGTACATTTACAATGTTTTTATTTTCCTCCATCAGCATTTTGAGACTAACCGATGGCAAAATAATATCCTGTGTGGTGATAGGGAATAGCTGAGCCTGATACATATTGTATTCGGTATACTTCTTGCCCCTAATACGTATCTGCCGTTTTACAATTTCCTCAATACCTACATTCTCCTCCCAGCAATTCACAGGCCGAAGTTTCTTCAGTATCTCCTGGAGCTGTCTGTTGAATTCATAAAATTCCATCTGGACCGGCGCAGATTCGGCGATGTAAAGGGAAATGCCCAGTGAAAAGCCTTCCCGTACGTAAACGCTTTTTTTGTCTGCCTTTACAGATAGAAAAACGTCTTCTCCGTTTAAGTCCAGATCAGGCAGATATTGTTCCTCTTCTTTTGCATCTGACTGAGCTTCTGTAGGCATTCCAAACGAAATCCTCAATCCCTCTGATTTAACTTTTACCCCATTTATGGAAATGACAAAATCAGGAATCTCGTACATACCTACTTTATCAGCATAATACTCCTGACTAATCGTCTGAATAAAAACTTTGTTTCCGTCTATCGTATTTATACTGCTTGTTGCAGACTTACTCCTCTTTTCCAACCCCTTGAAATCCGGAAAAATAACCGGTGGCCTGTTTTCAACATCCTTAATGACTACTGAGATAACAAATGGTTCATTGACAGCCAGTTCAGACTTACCAATTTCTACATTTGCCAGAGAAGTAATATCCTGAGCAAAACAAATATTCAAATAACACAAAATTATATTTAATATTACATATAATTTCATCGAGATATTTCGTTAACTTTAATAGAAACATCCACACTATCAAAATGTATGAACGCTTATACCTTATGTATGGCAACCCTGAACCACAAAACTACGTAATACTATGGCCTCCATGCTTGAATACATTAAAATTATTCTGCAAAAAGTAAGTTTTGACCGCAGATTGTTTGAAAAGGAGTTAAAGAAAGCCATTAGAATGCTTATGCCAGCAGAAGTTAAAAGACTACAGCTCTGGTGTTATGAACATTATAGTAGTGTATATCTACCAGTACTGAATAATTGCTTTTTGCAGTCTCCATCTCTAGGATAACTTATCAGGAATAATGAAAGAAGCCTTACCGGAAAATCCGGTAAGGCTTCTTTCATTATAAGGCTAACCTTACTTATTTCTTTTTCGCAGGCGTAGTAGCAGCTGGTTGCGCAGCGGCAGCCAAGCCAAGTGCTTCCTTTGCATTTACGTTATCAGGATCAACTGTAAGCAACTTATTCCAATACTCTTTGGATTTTGCTTCATCCTTCAATGTAGTCTGTGAATAGAACGCCAGGTAAGGATACACCACTTTATAGAAACCTTTGTACTTAGCCTGATCAGCTGTATCTTTCTCGGCCAGTTCAGCGAACTTAGCATAGTGAGGAGCTGATATACCTTTGTCTACGTTCTCTTGTCTGTCATATGCATTGTAAAGAGATACACCTCTCCAGTAGTAGGCGTATGGCCATTCTGGCGATTTGGTTGTAACAACTCCGAAGATTGAATCTGCCTTCATGTTAAGATCTCTCTTGGCAAGAGCGATGTTAGCGCTATCAGCACCTTCTGCAATAGTTCTAGTTGCTTTCTGGAAATAAGAAAGACCTAAATAATAATTATCGTTAATCAAAGACTTTGCAGTTGTATCCAAAGGTATACCTTTCTCAAAAGCTGAAATTGCGGCATCATAATCTTTTGCTCCGTAATAAAGCATTGCTACCTCTTTGAAAGTCGCAGCGGCTTCAGCCTTGTTCGTATCAAGATCAGCACCTTTCATGATGTACAATACACCGGTAGAATCGTAAGGCTTTCCATCAGCAGTTGCTTTCAGGTTGTAAGCACGACCCAAGTATTTGTAGTCATCACCAATTACTTTTTCAGGAGCCACTTTGATGAAATCTTCAAGGCTTGTAATTGCTTTGTCAGCTTCGTTAGTCTTAAAGTAAGACCAGCCATACATACGTTTCGTGATCGGATTGTTGATTTTACCCTCTACGCTTTGCAATAATTGCAATGACTTTGCATAGTCATCAGCTGTAAAAGCAAACTGCGCAGCACGAAGTTTAAGCTCAGGATCTGTAGTTCCGCTCTTTTCCATGAAGATGTCGAAATTTTCCGCAGCTTGTTTGTACTTCTGACCCAAGAAATAAAGTTCAGCAAGATCTTTGTAAGCAGGCCCGAAGTTAGGATCGGCTTCAATCGCTTTTTTGTAGTTCTCTAAGGCAAGATTATAGTTCTTTCCGCGAAGATAGATCTGACCGATGCGGTTGTAAGCAACGGCATAGTTAGGTTTTGCAGTCAAAGCGTATTCATATGCTGTAGCAGCAGGACCACCTTCGTTACGCAGCATCAAAGCATCTCCTTTTGCAATGTATGCATCAGCAAGATTTTTATCTCTTTTAACAGCTTCGTCTAACAGACGGATTGCTTCAGCCGGGTCATTATTTTTTTCAAATAATGTGTAAGCTTCACCTATTCTGTAGAGAGTTTCAGCATTTTTTTTGTTTTTCTTCTCAGCAGTATCAAAATACTCTTTCGCCTTCGCTTTATCTCCTTTGCTTAGCGCAATCGTTCCTAGACCAACCTGGTTCAGGTAAGATTTTTCGTCAAGTTGAAGCCCTTTTTCAAATGCCTTTTGAGCCTCATCCAATTTGTCAGTTTTCAGATAATAGTAACCCAGATAATACTGATTGTCAGCAGAAGGAGTACCTTCAGCCAATTTTTTAAACAATTCTCCAGCCTCATTGAATCTTTCGGTGTGAATCAAAGCCAACCCATCCTGAACTGTTTGTGCCTGCACATTAATAAATGCCAAGACACTGAATACAAACGCAACTACTTT
>DASYHR010001042.1:0-3271 GCA_035998385.1 Dyadobacter sp.
GCCGCTTTTATTCTTACCTTGATTGGGTTAGTAGCATACGCTGTTTTTGCAGGAAAAAGAAAACAAAGGGTGATACCGATTATCAATCCGCCAGCTAATGTCTCACTGGAATTTGTGCAGACGATCAGCAATATGTATTACCGGAAAAAGGATCATGCGAACCTGGCGGAAAAGGTTGCGCAGCAGTTCTGGATGTATGTACGTGAGCGGTTCGGGATAACACAGCACAGGTTTCAGGTAGCTGAACTGGAGGAGTTGCTTTCTAAAAGTAGTGGATTGTCGCGTCAGGAAACATCGGCATTACTTACAGAGCTATATGATGAAACAGGAACATGGTCTGGTCAAAGATTGATTGACCTGAATACGAAGCTGGAAGATTTTTATGAGCGAACGAGGTAGGGGCAGAGGGGTAAGGGGCATGGGGTTTTGGGCGTAGGGGGCTAAGGGCATGGGGCGTAGGTGGAGCATGTGTTCATGTGTAGCCTGGAAGACATTTATATTTTACGATCGGGGAGTGCCTGATGAATCTGAGAACTATGGAATTCACAAACAGAATAGAATTGACAGAACTACAAACAGCTGTCACCAATATTAAAAATGAAATTGGTAAGGTGGTCATCGGGCAACACGCTACGGTGGAATATATACTTACTGCATTACTTGCTGATGGTCATATCTTGTTGGAGGGTGTGCCCGGCGTTGCCAAAACGCTGATGGCCAAAGTGCTTGCCAAAACCATTGATGTAAGTTTTGGGAGAATTCAGTTTACTCCGGATCTGATGCCTGCCGATGTGTTGGGAACTTCACTTTATAACTCAAAAAACACAGAATTTGAGTTCAAGCAGGGACCCGTATTTGCCAACATTGTATTGGTAGATGAGATCAACCGGGCACCTGCGAAAACGCAATCTGCGCTGTTTGAGGTGATGGAAGAAAGGCAGGTGACTATTGACGGGACTACCTATCCTATGTCGGAGCCGTTTCTGATTCTTGCTACGCAAAATCCCGTTGAGCATGAAGGTACGTATCGGCTCCCTGAAGCGCAATTGGATCGTTTTCTTTTTAAATTAAATATTGGCTACCCGTCAGCTACGGACGAAGTGGATATACTGAAAGGACATCATCAAAGGAACAGGCAGGTTGAGGCGATCAATGCGATTCGGGCCGTAGTGCATGCGGAAAGTCTGGCTTCAATCCGGAGCCTGGTTACGCAGGTGCATGTGGGAGATAACCTGTTCGATTATATTGTCAAAATAGTCGCTACAACCAGATCACATCCATCTCTTTTCCTTGGTGCTTCACCTCGTGCATCGGTGGCGCTGCTGAATAGTTGCAAGGCTCTGGCAGCATTGAGAGGTAGAGATTTTATCACTCCCGATGATGTGCAGGAGTTGGCTTATCCGGTTTTGAGACATCGGATCATGCTCACACCTGAAAGAGAAATGGAGGGCGCAACTGCCGATGAGGTAATCAAACTCATTCTCGAAAAAACAGAAGTGCCCAGATAAACCCATAGCCAAACATGCTTAGTCGCTTTTTAGGATCGTTGTACTTCACAGGAACGTTCTGGAAGATCTGGATTTTCCTGATCTTCGGCTTTGTGTTGGCATATGTTTTCCCATGGTTATATACGCTGATTGCGGTGCTGATGCTCGTTGCACTCGTGCTGATAATAGCAGATATCGTAGCTTTATACAAGAAAAAGGGCGGACTTTTTGCCAGGCGCCATGTAGCAGACAGGCTTTCCAACGGCGATGAAAATCCGATTACGATTTACCTTGAAAATCGATATTCATTTCAAACAAGTGCAGAAGTGGTTGATGAAATACCCCATCAATTTCAACGGCGGGATATTTTATTTAAAGCCCGGCTTCCGGCTTTTTCAGAGAAACAAATTCATTACGATTTACGTCCAGTCAAAAGAGGAGAATATCATTTTGGTCAGGTCAATGTGTTCGTTACTTCCCCTCTCGGATTGATCCAAAAACGCTTCAGATTTGATGAAAGTAAAGTAGCTGCTGTATATCCTTCGTTCTTACAAATGCGGCAATATACTTTGCTGGCTGTTGCCAATCGCCTGAGTGAAGTGGGAGTAAAGAGAATCAGAAAAGTAGGGCATTCGATGGAATTTGATCAAGTGCGTAACTACGTGCCCGGAGATGATCGCCGTGCTGTGAACTGGAAAGCGAGTGCACGGCGTGGGGACGTGATGGTGAATGCATATCAGGATGAAAAGCAGCAGACGGTGTTTTGTCTGATTGACAAAGGTCGTGGGATGCAATCACCTTTTGAAGGCTTAACACTGCTTGACTATGCCATCAACGCCACGTTGGTACTCAGTAATATTGCTCTGCTTAAAGAAGACAAGGCCGGATTGATTACTTTCTCGGATACCGCCGGCCAGGTTGTGCCGGCAGACAGGAAACCAGGGCATATTCAGAAAATCATGGAAGTGCTCTACAGGCAAAAAACAAGGTTTCTGGAAACAGATTTCGAAAGGTTGTGTCTTGTTGCCCGCCAGCATATCAGACAACGAAGTCTGCTGTTATTATTTACAAATTTTGAAACACTGGAATCTTTGCAGCGCCAGATGCCGTACTTGCGCAGGCTCGCAAAAGACCATTTACTGGTTGTGATTCTATTTGAAAATACGGAGACGAAAATGCTTACCCATCAGCCAGCTGTCGATCTGGAACAGGTATACCTGAAAACGATCGCTGAGAAGTTTCACTACGAGAAAAATAAAATCGTAACTGAACTGACCAGATATGGTATTCACGCTGTACTCACATCTCCTCAACAGTTGTCTGTCAATGCCATCAATAAATATCTCGAACTCAAAGACAGGGGAGCACTTTAGCTGCTCGGGAATGCGAAACTTAATGGGAAATGTTCCTCTTGTTTTGGTATTCTCTATCTTTACAACCTTATCTATCCCTACACACCCCAATGAAATTTCTTAGAATTCTTCTTAAAATAATCGGTGGTTTTTTTCTTGTTCTGCTTGTTGTCATCGCGACGATGATCACCACGATGGATCATACGCCGTATAAACAAATGCCCTATTATAAGGAATGGAAAGGCCTTGTTGGGAAAGTAGAAAAAGATACTGCTGCTGCAACCGGTTTCAAAGTAGGATGGGCAAAGGTGAACATTACGCCATCCTCACCCGTACCTATGGCAGGTTATGGCAACCGCCGCGGCAGAGCCTACGAAACCGTACACGACTCGGTATATGTGAGAGCAATTGTGATCGACAACGGTCATACGC
>DASYHR010001065.1:0-2635 GCA_035998385.1 Dyadobacter sp.
CGCTCATTTCCGGGATTCCGCCATGGGTTCAAATGTACTTTGACAGGATCGTAGCCCGCACAGGAAAAAAAATCAAAGATGTATTCCCTGATTTTTCACTGTTCATCTATGGCGGTGTCAATTTTGAGCCTTATCGCGCCAAACTTTTTGAATCTATCGGGAAACGTATTGATTCGATAGAACTCTATCCTGCCTCAGAGGGATTCTTTGCTTACCAGGATTCTCAGCAGGAAGAAGGTTTACTGTTGCTACTCAATACAGGCATTTTCTACGAGTTCATTCCTACTGAAAATTTCTTTGACGAAAACCCGAAAAGACTCTCAATAGGAGAAGTGGAAGTCGGGAAAAACTATGCAATGATTGTGAACAACAACGCCGGATTATGGGGCTACTCATTGGGAGATACTGTGAGATTCGTATCTACCAATCCGTATCGTGTGGTCGTTTCGGGCCGGATCAAACATTTCATTTCTGCATTTGGAGAACATGTGATAGGTGAAGAGATTGAAAAGGCGCTGCGCTACGGAATGGAACGTCATCCTGAAGTGGAAGTGGTGGAATTCACGGTTGCCCCTATGGTAACAGCAACGAACGGCGGACTCCCCTATCACGAGTGGTTGGTAGAATTCTCCCGCGAACCAGCAGATATGGAGGCTTTTGTTGCAGATGTGGACCGCCGCCTTACAGAGCTCAATGTCTATTACGATGATCTCATCAAAGGAAATATCCTCCGCCAACTGGTGTTGGTGCCGCTTCGCAAAAATACGTTCATTGACTACATGCGGGCAAATGGCAAACTGGGAGGGCAGAACAAAGTGCCGCGGCTTTCCAACGACCGTAAAATTGCAGACGAATTGACCAAGATAAACCGCTCCTAACGGACCGTTACAAGATGATGAGTAAAAAACGAATAGCTATTCTGGGATCGACCGGATCAATTGGCACCCAGGCGCTGGAGGTGATTGAAGCAAACCCGGATACCTTTTCTGTTGAAATTATTACAGCACAAAACAGTGCTTCCCTTTTGATTGAACAGGCACGTAAGTTTCTTCCCAAAGAAGTGGTTATCGGGAATAAAGATTTTTTCGATCAGGTCAAAACTGCCTTGTCCGATTTACCGATCAAGGTATACACAGGCGCATCAGCACTTATTTCTGTTGTTGAATCTGATTTCGTGGATGTAGTGCTTACAGCCATGGTCGGTTATGCAGGTCTGCTCCCGACGATTCATGCCATTAAGGCTGGAAAGGATATCGCTTTGGCCAATAAAGAAACGCTTGTGGTAGCAGGAGAGCTCATCATGGGACTGGCAAAAGCGCACAACGTACATATTTATCCGGTTGACTCTGAGCATTCAGCCATATTCCAATGCCTTACGGGTGAGGCGCATAACCCTATTGAGAAAATTATTCTTACTGCATCAGGAGGACCATTTCGCGGCAAAGATCGCTCTTTGCTGGCTTCCGTGACCAAAGAACAAGCCTTGAAACACCCGAACTGGTCGATGGGTGCTAAAATCACTATTGATTCGGCCACCCTGATGAACAAAGGTCTGGAAGTGATCGAAGCCAAATGGCTTTTTGACCTTACTGCAAGCCAGATAGAGGTGATCGTTCATCCTCAAAGTATCATACATTCTTTGGTTCAGTTTGAAGACGGAAGTATAAAAGCTCAGCTTGGCCTGCCCGATATGAAACTGCCGATACAATATGCTTTACATTATCCTCAGCGGCTAAAAAGCGACTTTCCCCGGTTCAGTTTCATGGATTATCCGTCACTTACGTTTGAGAAACCGGATATGGAAACATTCCGTAACCTGGCGATCGCCTATCACGTCTTAGAAAAAGGCGGCAATGCTGCCTGCGTTATCAATGCTGCCAACGAAATAGCAGTTGATGCATTTCTACATGATAAAGTCGGGTTTTTAGAAATATCGGATGTGATTCTGGATACACTCGAAAAAGTAGATTTTATACTCAACCCGGGTTATGACGATTATGTTCAAACCAACGAAGCTGCAAGGCGCTATGCTTCAGAAATGATTCAAGTTAAAATCTAATGAAGTCCCTTTTGTTCAAATATATATCGGTAGCACTGGCAAGTACTCTAAAGTTCTTTGGAGGACCTATTACAGGTGTTTTGTTGAAACTGAGCTGGTTGGAAACTGCTTTGTTCTCAGCTATAGGCATGATGTTCAGCGTGGTAGTTCTCACTTATGCTGGTAAGGCCGTGCAAACGCTTATAGGCAAATACAGAAAAACACCTCCTAAGAAGTTCAGCAAAACGAACCGTCTTGCTATCAGGATATGGAAGAAGTTCGGGATAATAGGCATTGCATTTCTGACGCCGCCCCTGTTCACTCCACTATTCGGACCCTTACTGGCTGTGGCATTCCGCGTACCGCGCTCATCCATTTTTATCTGGATGACCATCAGCGCCATCGTATGGGGCCTGGCCATTTCCTACATAGCCCACAAAATGACGTTTATTCAGGAATGGATCAAGTAAATTAAAAGTGAAGAATTAAAAAGTAAGAGTAACTTAACCAGGATAGCGACACATTCTTAACCGCATCGGGAGCCCGGTCTTAATTCTTAATTCTTAATTCAAAACTACCTGCTTACTTCCTTCTTAG
>DASYHR010001072.1:0-3612 GCA_035998385.1 Dyadobacter sp.
GGCAAAGATGCCTATAATCTCTACGTCGATAAATACTGGCCAAATCGCCAACCCTATTCCAATATCAAAAACACGCTAAGGTATTTCAATTCATGGCTGGGAATCCGCGCAGTTCTCTGGGCGCATGGAGAAAACGATGCGCAACTGGGATTTACTGAAAACGTTTATTTTGACAACATCCGGACACTGGTTGAGACAAGTCGTAAAGATGCTGGTTTTTCTGCTCCCTGGATTATGGCACGCAGCTCGGCAGGAGCAACCATCATGCAACCGTATCAGCCGATCATCAATGCACAGAACCGGTTTTTCAATGATAAAAGCTGGCATATTTATCCTGGTCCCGACCTGGACCTTGTACAAATTCCCCGGCCCGGCCATGGTCATTTTGAAAATGTCCCCGGCGGCGTGCAGGGACTTTCCGACGCAGCAAAAGCATGGAATGCCGTTTTGACCGATTCGTTTCTTGATGAAATAAAACCCCTTCAGCCGGCTTTTAGCATCCATACAGGAGTTACTCCTCTGGAGGTGAAACCCGGCGATCCGTTTCTTCTACCCTACAGAGTGACAGGCGGCGCTGCAACCAATCTGGCGGTACATGCGGAACTGCTTAATGATCAAAATGAATATGTGACCACGCTTGCCACACGTAATCAGAGTCCTCTTACTGTAACCATGCCTCAAACTTTGCCAAACGGGACTTATAAAATTCGGGTGACCGGATCGTCACCGACTATGCCGGGAAGTATATCCGACCGTTTCTACGTACATACCAACCTGCCCGGAAATCAGTATGTGAATCACATTTTCAGCCGACGTGAAGGCAACAATATACATGTATCATGGCTGGTCAGTGCAAATTCTGTAATCAATCGTATCACCCTGCAAAAAACTACCAATGGGCTTTCCTACACAGATATAGCCAACTTACAGATTACAGATAACAGGAACACGTCACATCTATATGCGTACACAGATCAGGAAACAAGTACCGGTAGTGTTTTTTACAGAGTTACGCTTGATTTGGCCGACGGAACAACAACCACTTCGTCCATCTCGACTGTATTCAATGATGAAAGCACACCTTATTTGCTGGTTTTCCCCAATCCGGTTGTCGACCAGACTTTTCGTTTCAGAATTGATCCCCGGCAGGAGATACTTGAATGTAAACTTTACGATGTCAAAGGGAGAGAATTTGGGTTGAATACGAACGAAAGAGAAATGTCAGGTTCGGTAACTGCACGACCGGTTATTCATATTCCACCGGGCAATTACATACTTCAGGTAATCACCAATGGAGGGAGTATTGCGCAGTCTATTCTTGTCTTGTAATAAAGAAGCCGGCAATCTGATACCGGCTCCACGTCTTTTGGTCTATACACTTTGATTTAGCTCTCGAACAAATTACCGAGACCGCCAATGACAGATCCACTTTCTTTCTTCGCATTTCCACCACCCGGAGACAATCTTTGGATCAATTTAGAAATTGGCATAGACTGAATCCAGCAACGTCCTGTCCCTCTCAGGGTAGCCAAAAACATGCCTTCGCCACCAAACACCATCGATTTCAATCCACCTGATCGTTGTATATCAAAACTCAGGGATTGCTCAAATGCCACTACACAACCTGTATCAATTCTTAGTGTCTCATTGTTCAGCTGACGCTCCATAACAACTCCGCCCGCGTGAACGAACGCAAGACCGTCACCTTTCAGTTTCTGAAGAATAAAACCTTCTCCTCCAAACAGCCCGGATCCGAATCGCTGATTAAAGTGAATCTTCATGCTGGTACCCATAGCAGCACACAGAAAACCATCTTTTTGGACGATCAGCTCATTACCATAAATTTTAGACAAATCGATTGGCATGATAGTCCCAGGATATGGAGCAGAAAATGCCACCTTACGCTTACCAACACCCAAATTGGTAAAGTGTGTCATAAAGAGTGATTCACCCGTAAGCACCCTCGTGCCCGCCTGGAATATCTTACCCATGATGCTCTGATTTGCTTCAGAACCGTCACCCATTTTAGTTTCAAACTGGATGCCATCTTCCATATAAAGCATAGCTCCGGCTTCAGCAATTACAGTTTCGCGCGGATCCAGTTCAATTTCAACGACCTGAATGTCGTCGCCAATGATTTTGTAGTCAATTTCGTGAGAGATCATTTTTTCGATAGTTTAAGGTATATAGGCGAGGAAAAAAGGGGTTTGGGGTAAGGGCATGGGACAGGTGATAAATCCCTATGCCCACATTTCCTCTCTGCTCATTCTTCCTCCTCATTTGTTTTCTTTTTTGACTTTTTGGTTTTGCGTCCGGGAATATCTTCGCGGTCACGAAGTTTTTTATCGTCTACATTTTTATTCAGAAATTCGTTAATCCGATCCATATCAAAGCTGGTTGAAATCTCACCAAATGAATTGATCTGAATATCGAATCCTTCCAGATCTTTATGAACTCTGGGTTTGTCTGCAGCCGCCTTGGCCGGATCTGTTTGTTTTTTCTTAGCCATAATCAAGAGCTTTCGGTTATTCGTTTTTGACTTTCGCCAAACACTTTATGCCATTAAAATACAAATTTCACTAATCATTATATACAGTAATAGCTCCGGTAGCTCTTCAATTGACAAGGTATTGATCAACTATAAAACTAAATTACCGGAGCTATCTATTATTGACAACTCAAATTGATTGAACGGTTCGTAAGAAACTATGCCAGGCGAATTTGAGCTGGTAAACGGTCAATAGAGTTATTGAGCCTGTTCAACACTTCCTCTTTACCCAATATTTCCATAATTACCATCAGATCCGGTCCTGCACCTGCACCTGTTACTGCAAGTCGCAGTGCCTGCATTACCTTACCCATTTTCACACCGACAGCTTCCATCGTAGCAGAAAGCACCGATTTGATATTGTCAGCAACAAAATCTCCTTCGAATGCCTGAAGTGCATCTTTATAGGCTGAAATCGCTGTAATCGCTTCTTCATTCCATTTTTTCAATACCACATCCTGATCATATTCCTGAGGCGCATTGAAGAGGAACACCGATTCATCCGCAATCTCTTTCGCAAAATGTACACGGTCTTTCAGCAGATGCACGATCTGCACCAATTGTACATCCGTTACCGCAATTCCTTTTGCAGCAAAAAACGGTTTTACCTGTTCAATGATTGACGCATCATCCTGTAATTTAAGATATTGCTGATTGAACCAATTAGCCTTCTGAATATCGAATCTTGCTCCGGCTTTATGTACTCTTTCAAAGCTGAAAGCTTCTATCAATTGTTCCATATTGAACATCTCCTGCTCAGTACCTGCATTCCATCCCAGCAAAGCGAGGAAGTTAGCAGTTGCCTCAGGAGAATATCCTTCTTCCCGGAAACCCTTGGCTTTGTCACCAGTATTAGGGTCTGTCCATTCCAACGGGAAAATCGGGAAACCACCCAGGTCAGCATCGCGTTTTGAAAGTTTGCCATTTCCATCCGGTTTCAATAGCAAAGGTAAATGTGCAAACTGCGGCATCGTACTCTCCCAACCCAGGTAACGGTAAAGTAAGACGTGCAGAGGAGCTGATGGAAGCCATTCTTCTCCACGGATTACATGCGTGATACCCAT
>DASYHR010001130.1:0-7725 GCA_035998385.1 Dyadobacter sp.
GAAAGGTTATAAAAGACTGGCAAACGCGATTCGCAATATCAAGAGAATGTCTTTCTCCGCAGATTCCGAAGTACAGGCAGACGAGAAGAAAATCACTGATATCAAAAAGTCGATTGACGGTTTTTATGCAGCCATGAACGACGACCTGAATACGGCTGTAGCTTTTGCTAACCTGTTCAATATGGTGAAATATGTAAACATGCTAAACCTCGGTCAGTTGACTACGGCCGCATTAGGAGAAGAAGTTTTCACTGAACTGAAGTCCAAATTCATTTCTTTCTTCGAGGATGTATTGGGCCTGAAAGAAGAATTGACTGAAGGAAGTGCTGTTCTGGATGGAATGCTGAATCTTTACAGAGAATATAAGCAAACCAGAAATTACGAGAAGGTAGACGAAATCCGCTCCTATTTCAAAAAGCAGGGTTTGGCTATTCACGATACCAAAATCAGGATAGACTGGGCTTACGAAGAATAACATATGAAAAACAGGCAGTCCATATTTGCTTATACACTTCTCGCAGTTTTTCTGTTGGGTGGTGTTGCCTATATGCTTGCCCCATATCTGACTGAGAAAACACCACCGGCACGTCAGGTTGATGTGCCGGAAACTACCTCACCTGAACCTATTACCAAAGAAGGCGAAGTGGTATTCCTCCGTGATGGCAAAAAGTTCATCAAAATTGATGTAGAAATTGCGGAGAATGACGCGGAACGAAATAAAGGGCTCATGTACCGCCCCTATCTCCCGGATTCTACCGGCATGCTCTTCATTTTTCCTGAGGCTCGCGAACTAGGTTTCTGGATGAAAAACACCCAGATCCCGCTCGACATCATGTACATTGATGCCGGAAAAAAAATCATTTCTATTCAAAAACATACGAAACCTTTTTCCGAGGAAAGCCTTCCTTCCAATGGCATTGCGCAATACGTAGTGGAGGTAAATGCCGGATTCAGTGAACGTAATGATATAAAACCTGGTGATGTCATCTCTTTTTAAAAATCTGTTTCCGAAAGTTGTAGTAGTTTTTTGCTTATCGGTTTTTCTTTATAGTTGTAAGACTAATACCAGCTCTGAACAAAATCCGGAACAGACCATCCAACTGGCAAAAGCACCTGCTTTCAATGCGGATTCTGCCTACTCATTTATACAAAACCAGGTGAATTTTGGCCCCAGAGTACCAAACAGTGCAGCTCATATCAAATGTGGGGATTATCTTGTAGCTACGCTTAAAAGATTAGGTCTGGAGGTAACAGAGCAGAATTTCACAGCTACCACCTTTGACAATCATAAACTTAAAGCACGAAATATTATCGGGAGCTTCAATCCCTCCGCGTCGAAACGTATACTTCTGGCCTCGCACTGGGATTCGCGTCCTTATTCTGATCAGGATTCGGTGAATAAAGACAAACCTGTTGTCGCGGCAAATGATGGCGCCAGCGGTGTGGGTGTATTGCTAGAAATTGCCCGCACTCTTTCTTCAATCCAAAACAAACCCGACATTGGCGTCGACATTATCTTTTTTGACGCTGAGGACTGGGGAAGTTCAGATGGTGAGGCAAAGGACAAATTCAGCGGCTATTGCCTCGGATCTCAATATTGGGCAGCGAATAAACATGCCCCTGGCTATACAGCCTATTTTGGGATACTTCTGGACATGGTTGGAGCGAAAAATGCTACGTTCCTGAAAGAAGGTTATTCAGTAGAAATGGCGGGAGGAATTGTTAAAACGGTTTGGGATCTGGCTGCTGAATTGGGATACAGCAATTTTTTTGTGGACAAAAGAGGTTCAGCCATTACAGACGATCACGTGCCTGTAAACGAAATCGCTAGAATCCCGATGATTGACATTATCCATACCAATGCTGATAATATTGCCAATACTTTCTTCAAAGACTGGCATACTACACATGACACCATGGAAAATATTGACCCTAAGACCTTAAAAGCGGTAGGACAAACGCTGATGCAGGTTCTGTTTCAGGAAGCGCAGCCAGAGGTGATGTAAGGGGAAGGTTGGTCATTTATAGGCATGCATCGTCAAGTATTGTCAGGTTTGGTCACTTATCGTTTCAGTCATGTTTTGTCATTAATTGTTTCTCCCGACCATTTCCAGACAACACTTAACAATCTTCTGACAACACTTGACCACCTATGACAATTTCCTGACCACCCATGACAATTTCCATACTAAAAAGAACTCACCTTAATCCACAAATCGCTGTTCCTTCCCTTATCATCGCTGCAGGATATTTTTACTTTCCCTAACGGTGGACTCATGAATACCGCCTCATTGGGGTTGGCTTTTTTGAGTAACTTATCATTGATATACCAAAAAACAGCCTCCACATCATTCGCGGCCTGACAAGCCAGTTGAATTTGTTGCGGTTCATCCTTTCTTACAAAATACTCACTTCCCTCATTAGGGCTCACAATAATGGGGGCGCCGTCATGAAAAACACGCTCACATAAAGGATTATGAGGAGGAAGTTTCGGATACGGGATTTTCTGTTGCTCGAAATAGGCAATCAATTCCGGAGCGAGATTGGCATATACTTTCTTCTCAAAACCAGTGGCAGGCAAACAATAGGTGCAGTAGCAAATCTTGCCGTCTGTGAAAACATAGCGCATATGCATACATTTTCTATAAGCTGACACGCCCATGATATAGGAAGCGGTAATCTGATGATCACAAAAATCAGAGGGTATATCACCGCTATCCGCACAAACCTTCCTGAGTTGCACGTTTGCAGGAGCGTGATACCACCCCTTTGGTGAGTTGTAATCCAGTGAGTTGAAGATTGAGAAAAGTAAAGGCGTAGCCGTATTTGCACCACTGAGCTCAGGAACGCCCTCACCGGAAAAATTCCCTACCCACACACCCACCGTGTAACGTCTGTTATAACCTATACTCCAGGCGTCCCTTTTCCCGTATGAAGTCCCTGTTTTCCAGGCAATTTTGGGCAAATGATATGTGTTATCAAAATTAGCTGGCAGATCTGGTCTGGTGATCTGTGCGAGAATATCGGTAACCAGAAATGCAGCATCTTCAGAAACAAGATGCATCGCTTTACCGGTCTTTTTCTGCGTTTTCAAATAACGTAACGGTTGAAAATTACCCTCATTCGCAAAGGATGCGAAAAGTCGGGTTACCTCTTCAAGCGTGACGCCGCAGCCACCCAATATTATAGACAAACCCAGATCCTTTTCCTGTCTCTTCACCGTCTGAAAGCCGGATTTTTTAAGTTGACTGATCAGAGACGAGGTGCCCATTTCTTTAAGAATTCTCACAGCAGGAATATTTAATGAATTGGCAAGTGCAAATTCAGTGGTAACCGGACCGTTGAAATGGCGATCGAAATTCTCAGGTTCATATCCGGAGAAGTTACCCGGTACATCGTTCAAAACTGTTTTCGGAATGATCAGGCCCTGGTCAAAAGCAGAGGCATATAAAAGAGGTTTCAGCGTACTGCCAGGCGAACGTACTGCTCTGATTCCATCTACCTGGCCACCATCATACGGATTCTCAAAATCGGCTGAACCTACATAAGCCTCAACCGCCATCGTTTCGTTGTTGACTATAAGTACCGCAGCATTATGAATATTTTGTCCACGCAACCGGTTCATATAATTCCTGACCTGCTCTTCGGTTTGTCGTTGTTGCTGCAGTTTCAGGTTCGTACGAATCACCGGCTGGTCCGGATTGTCCTGTCGCAATCTTACAGACAAATGAGGCGCCAGGCGCGGTACGGATTTTCTGGTGATATAGACAGGCTCCGCAATGGCATCCTGAATAACCTGATCGTCAAATAATTGATCTTCACGAAATCGAAGTAACCAACTGTTCCTGGCTTCCAGTAATGCATTATTTTGAACTCCGGGCCTGAGACTTGACGGACGATTAGGAACAATTGTCAGCGTAGTGATTTCGGCAAGACTTAATAGTTGAGGTGGTTTTCCAAAATACAACAGCGAAGCCGCTTTGATACCTTCGATGTTTCCTCCATAAGGTACCAGGTTAAAATAAAACTGAAGGATTTCGGATTTTGAAAAATGTAGTTCAAGCTGTAAGGCCCTGAAAATTTCAACAACCTTATTCAGATATGTACGGGGACGCGGATGCAGTAAACGTGTTACCTGCATCGTGATTGTAGAAGCACCAGAGGTACGCCGACCGGAAGATAAATTCCGAATTGCCGCTCTTGCCATGGCTAAAGGGTTCACACCGGGATGATAAAAAAAATACTGATCCTCTTTATGAATGAGCGTTTTGATCAGCTGAGGTGTGATTTCTTTTTCATCGGCATACATTCTCCATTTGTCATCCTTACTTAAAAAAGCGCTCAGTACAACGCCATCTTTGTCGGTTATCTGTGTTGAATACTGAACGTTTGGTCTGAATGGGAAAACGAAATCCAGCAGTAAAAAAAACAACAGAATACAGCCAATGATCAGGGCTGGCTTTTTGAAGGATTGTATACTGATGTGTTTCAAATGAGGAAGTGTTTTAAGGATGTAAATGTAGGAATAATTACTCCGGTCTGAACGCGCCAGCGGTCTGCACGGTACTAGCACAACTTACTTCAAAATGAAAACAGAGCTGTAATTTGCGTTCAGCCTGCTGCGCATGCAGACCGGGTCGCGAAGACCGGGTCGCGAAGGCCGGAACAAGATTTGGGCATCACAATTAAATTTCATTATTTACTTCCTTTATTGCAAAATAAGCCAACCATAATACTATTATGTCAAAATATATTGCTGCCATTGATCAGGGAACGACCAGCACCCGTTGCATACTTTTCAATCACCAGGGAAAAATTGTTTCTGTCGGGCAAAAGGAACATGAACAAATTTATCCGCAACCCGGCTGGGTGGAACATAATCCGGAGGAAATCTGGAAAAACACCTTGGAAGTAATTGCCATTGCACGTATTCATATATCTGCTACTTCCTCTGACATTGCAGCAATCGGTATTACAAACCAAAGGGAAACGACGGTTGCCTGGAATAAGAGAACAGGCAAACCTTATCATAATGCACTGGTATGGCAGGATACCCGAACTACTGACCTGGTTGCAAAATACGAAAAGGAGGGTGGTCTGAATCAGTTCAGAGATATCACCGGCTTGCCTGTATCCACTTATTTCAGTGGCTTGAAATTACAATGGCTGCTGGAAAACGTAAGCGGATTACGCGCAGATGCCGAGAAGGGGGAAGCACTTTTTGGCAATATGGATACGTTTCTGATCTGGCATCTTACAGGTGGCGTACATGGCGGTATCCATGTTACGGATGTTACCAATGCCAGCCGTACACAACTGATGAACCTGCGTACATTACAGTGGGATCAAAAAATGCTGGATGCTTATAATATTCCGGCGATCATGTTACCAGAGATCAAAAGCAGTAGCGAGGTATACGGAACAGTGAAAAACGAAGTGCTGCCCGGCGTTCCGGTAGCAGGAGACTTGGGTGATCAGCATGCTGCGCTTGTAGGACAAACCTGCTTTGAACCTGGCATGGCTAAAAACACCTACGGCACCGGTTGCTTCCTCGTCATGAATACCGGGAGTGAAATTAAAACGTCTGAAAACGGATTGCTTACTACCATAGCCTATCAATTTGGCAACAATCCTGTTCAATATGCTCTTGAAGGAAGTGTTGCTGTTACCGGTGCGCTCGTACAATGGGTTCGCGACAATCTGGGATTGATCAAAAACAGTTCCGACATTGAAAAACTGGCAAAAACTGTAGACGACAACGGCGGTGCCTATTTCGTCCCCGCCTTCTCGGGCTTGTATGCTCCCTATTGGCGCAACGACGCACGCGGTGTCATAGCAGGACTTACCCGCTATGTAAACAAGGGTCACATCGCCAGGGCTGTACTGGAAGCGACTGCTTATCAGACTCTTGACGTAGTCAACGCTATGGAACAGGATTCTGGCATCAAACTCTCTTCTCTGAGGGTAGATGGCGGTATGGTTCTGAACCAGCTGCTGATGCAATTTCAATCCGATATACTTAACACACAGGTAGTATCCCCGGCTGTGGCTGAAACTACCGCGCTTGGTGCAGCCTACGCAGCAGGTTTGGCAGTTGGATACTGGAACAGTACCGATGAACTTCGTCAGAACTGGGCGGTGGCGCATACCTGGAATCCTGACATGAACGCTGATAAAAGGGACGAACTTTATAAAGGCTGGCAAAAGGCAGTCACGAAGTCATACGGCTGGATGGATTAAAAGAGCCGAATGGCAGCCTGAAAAGCAAACCTTATACTTTTCAAATTTAGAATGAATATAAAAAAGAAAGCTTAAAATTGAAACTGACCACATATTTTGGGCTGTAACCTTGTAAACCGTAACTTCGCCACTTAATTAAACCGGAGTACCGTATGCATACCCTTCATCTGAAAAAGCCGCTAGCTTTTTTTGATCTTGAAACCACAGGAGTAAATGTTGCCCGCGACCGTATCGTGGAGTTATCTGTGGTAAAGGCGCTGCCAAATGGTGAGACAGAAGTACGTACAAGACGAGTAAACCCGGAAATGCCTATCCCGTTGGAAAGCAGTCTTATTCATGGAATTTATGATGAAGACGTAAAGGACTCTCCGACTTTCAAGAGCATCGCAAAAAACCTGGCTGTATTTCTTGAAGGATGTGACCTGGCCGGTTTCAACAGCAACAGATTTGATATACCTATGCTTGTTGAAGAATTTTTGCGTGTAGGAGTTGAATTTGATGTAAAAAACAGAAAATGCGTTGATACTCAACGTATTTTTCATATGATGGAACCACGGAATCTATCCGCAGCTTACAAATTCTATTGTGGCAAAACGCTGGTAGGAGCTCACGGTGCAGAAGCTGACACACTTGCAACTTTTGAGGTATTACAGGGGCAGATAGCCAGGTATGAAGGCGTGAAAGTATTGGATCCTAAAGGAGTCGAATATGAACCTGTGAAAAATGACGTAGCAGCGCTTCATGACTTAACAGCCTCGAAAGTCATTGATTTTGCCGGACGTATGGTTTTCAACGACAAAGGTGAAGAGGTATTCAACTTTGGAAAACACAACGGAAAAAAGGTAACCGACATCCTGAAAAATGAACCTTCATTCTATGATTGGATGATGAAAGCTGAGTTTCCGTTGGATACCAAACGCAGACTGACTGAAATTAAATTGCGTGCCCTGACCCAACGGTAACAACAGCACGCGATTCCATTGGTGAGAAGAACTATTTATAGCTATTTTTGCCAAAAATCACGAGACAGTGTAAAGAGGGCTTTTTGAATATCGCTCGTCTTATTATAAAATAAGTAGTTAAGTAAAATCCGAATATCCATAAAGGTTATCTGCTATGTTTCCAAGCCCAATGTTGCCTAACGCTAATATACCTGAGATTATTCAGCATATCCCATTACTGCATTACCTGATCCTGAGCTCGCTTTTATTCGTGATCGGTATCGTAGGTGTACTTACCCGCCGCAATGCAATTGTCATCTTTATGTCGGTCGAGTTGATGTTGAATGCTGCAAACCTTTTGCTTATTGCATTTTCATCTTACCGTTCAGATCCTGCCGGACAAGTTTTTGTATTTTTCATCATGGCAGTGGCCGCTGCAGAAGTTGCAGTCGGACTGGCGATTATCGTAATGATTTACAGAAATACGAGAAATACCGACATCGGATTTCTTAATAAACTTAAATGGTAAACCTCAGCTGATTTG
>DASYHR010000024.1:0-2031 GCA_035998385.1 Dyadobacter sp.
TGGATTTCCTCAAAAATCTGAAAGGTTTAAGAAGAAAGAAGAATTCCTTCAATCGTCAAATGAAACGCTACGATTCGGATATGGGTATTATTGATGTCATTCAAAAAATTCACATCATGTTGAAATACAAGCAGGTAATTAAACTTTAAGTATTTTTTAACTCATTTGTTAATATTCAACCCCCCGAATAGGCAATCTTTGTAGTTGTTATTTGCAACTACAAAGATTCACGGCCTGCCATTACAGGTCATTAATACATACAATGAAGATCTATTTCCGATTACTCTCTTTCGCGAAACCGATTGAGAAATTTGCTATCCCCTATATATTGCTCACGCTGCTGGGTGTATTTTTTACCACAATGCAGCTGGTACTCCTCGCTCCGTTGATGGATACACTTTTCGTAAAAGGAAGTGCCGCCGAGCCCATGGCCAAGCCAGACAACTGGATCAATGTTACGGGTTATCTCAACTATTACGCTCAACAAGTAAGTATCAATGAGGGCCCGTTCGAAGCATTGAAACTTGTCTGCGGAATAACTGTACTATCGGTACTTCTGGGCAACCTGTTCAAATACTTCTCGCAAAGGATCATGGAGAATCTCAGGATTCACACCCTGCTCAATATCCGTAAAGCTGTATTTGATAATGTAATGAGTCTGCATGTCGGATACTTCAGCAACCAGCGTAAGGGTGATATCATTGCTAAAATAGCTTCCGATGTAGGGGTTGTTCAGTTTTCAGTGACGGGAACGCTGCAGGTCGTTTTTAAAGAACCTATGCAATTGTTGGCGTACGTATTCGTATTGTTCAGCATCTCGTTCAAACTGACATTCTTCGCCATTTTGGTTATCCCAATATCCGCTTTCCTTATCTCCAAAATCGTCAAACGACTTAAACAGCAGGCGGCAGAAGCACAGCACTTGTTTGGTTTGATGATCAGTTATCTGGATGAAGCGTTAGGAGGAATTAAGATCATCAAGTCATTCAACGCTACCGAAGCCATCAAACAGAAATTCCATGCTGAAAACGTACGCTTTTCCGATTTGGGCCGAAAAATGGCGAGAAGACAGCAACTTGGGTCACCTGTATCTGAGTTTTTGGGCGTGGCGATGGTGAGTTCAATTGTACTTTACGGAGGCTGGCTTATTCTCAACAACCAGTCTGCGCTTACGGGCCCGGATTTCGTAGCTTACATTGCTATCTTTTCACAGGTAATGCGTCCTGCCAAAGCCATCACCGAATCTTTCAGTACCATTCATGCGGGCATTGCCGCTGGTGAGCGCGTACTGGAACTGATAGATGAAAAACCTGCAATCACTGACGCACCGGACGCCGTAGCGGTGACTACATTCGAAGATGCGATCCAACTAAAAAACCTTTCATTCTCATATCCGGGACGTCGGGTTTTAAGTGACATCAATCTTACTATACCAAAAGGTAAAACAATTGCACTGGTCGGGCCTTCGGGTGGTGGCAAATCCACGCTGATGGATCTGATTCCAAGGTTTATTGACGCCGACAGCGGTAGTGTATCTATTGACGGTCGGGATGTTAAGAAGATTACTCAGGAATCGCTTTGGTCGTTGATCGGTGTTGTGAATCAGGAATCCTTGTTATTTAATGACTCAATTTTCAATAACATAGCCTTTGGCGTTCCCGATGCTACACCAGAAGAAGTAGAACATGCCGCCCGCATTGCCAATGCACATGACTTTATATTGCAGACAGAAGATGGATATCAAAGCAATATCGGGGACCGTGGTATGAAGCTCTCAGGAGGACAAAAACAGCGTATCTGTATAGCAAGAGCGGTTTTGAAAAACCCTCCTGTGATGATGCTGGATGAAGCAACGTCGGCTTTGGATACGGAATCAGAAAAGCTGGTGCAGGAAGCACTCAACAATCTGATGAAAAACCGAACATCACTTGTGATTGCGCACAGACTGAGTACGATTCAAAACGCTGACCTGATTGTAGTTTTGGAAGATGGTAAAATTATTGAGCAGGGAACACACCAGGAATTGATTTC
>DASYHR010000043.1:0-4241 GCA_035998385.1 Dyadobacter sp.
GCAGAAGAAATCGTTTATTTCTGCCAAAAAAGATGATAACTAAGAATGAAGAGTTCATAATGAAGAGTTGAGAATTAAGAATGAAGAGTTCATAGTAAACTGCGGCGAATGCTTATACTCTTCATTTTTCACTTTTAACTCTTCATTCTTAACTCTTCATTCTTAACTCTTCATTCTTCATTCTTCATTCTTAATTTTCAACTTCCCGATCCTACGAAGGATATTCAATGGCTGCTCCGGTTTCACGGTGCGATTTTTTCTCCCAGATTCGCTTCCATCCCTCCTGCATAAAACCCACCCCATAGCCGAAAAGCTGTACAAAGGCAGCGCCGATACTCAAAACAGCTACATGTACACTTCGCGTATTTTTGAGTGCATCAATAAACAGCAGCAGTACATAAGTTGCCAATCCAATTACGCCCAGTATGAAAAATGGCTTGAATATGAGATACCAGAAAGGTATACTGCATACGCCTAATGTAAAAAGCAAAGGAAAGGTATGAACCAGTTTCAGTTCATCCGGATAAAAACGGGCGATATTGATTCGGGCTCTTCCGAAAAATTTTAGCTGTTTGTAAAACTGACCAAACTGCGTTCTCCTTTTATGGTATATAAATGCCTCCGGAAATAATGCTGACTTAAAACCGAGCCTTATGGCTGCTATACTAAACAAGATATCCTCTCCCATTCTGCTGGTGAGAAACCCCCCTGTAGCGTCCCAAACCTTGCGGGAAAGCCCCATGTTGAAGCTTCTTGGATGAAACGTTCCACCCATGTTGTTCTTCTTCCCCCGAATACCTCCTGTGGTAAATAACGAAGTCATGGAATAACTGATCGCTTTTTGAATGGGTGTAAAAGAAGGGTGATCCGTGTCCGGACCACCATATAAATCTACATAATCTGAATTAAGTCTTTTGGAAACCAGAGCCAGGTAATCAGGTTCTACCAATGCATCGGAGTCAAGCAGAATGAAATAGTCGCCCGTGGCTCTTTCAAAACCATGGTTCCTTGCAAATCCCTGCCCTCCGTTTGCTTTGAAGTAATAATGTATATCCAGCTTATCCCTGAAAGAATCAACTACATGCTCCGCAGTTATCTTCGAACCATCTTCCACGATGATCACCTCGAAATTACGGTAGGTCTGAACAAACAGACATTGCAGCAACTCACTGAGCTCATCAGGCCGGTTATAAACCGGGATAATTATAGAATACTGTCGCTCTGTTCCCTGCATGTCGTCAGCTATTTAAAGATGCTTTAAGTGCAACTTCGTTGGCATCGATGATCCTGTTGATATGCTGATCTTCCAGGGCTGTCGATAAGAACATACTTTCGAACTGAGACGGCCCCATATATATTCCCTGATCAAGCATGGCATGGAAGTATCTTCCGAATGCCGGCAGATCCGAAGACTTCGCCGACGGGAAATCGGTTACCCTTTGTCCGGTAAAGAAAAGCGTGTACATAGAGCCAATATGGTTCACAGTGTAATCCAGACCCAATTTAGCAATAGAGTTCTTAAATCCGTTCGTCAGCTTTTCACCAGAAGTTTCCAGCGTTGTATATACTTCAGGATGTTCATTCAAATAGGTGAGCATCGCCAAACCAGCAGCCATCGCGATAGGGTTACCGGATAACGTGCCTGCCTGGTAAACCGGACCTAACGGAGAAACCCAGTTCATGATTTCAGCTTTACCACCGTATGCACCTACAGGCATTCCTCCTCCGATGATCTTACCCATTGTAGTCAAATCAGGAGTGATTCCGAAACGCTGTTGTGCTCCGCCTTTGGCTAAACGGAAACCCGTCATTACTTCATCGAAAATCAAAACAATACCTTCCTCATCACAGATGCGACGTAAACCTTCCAGAAACCCTGGCCCGGGCAAAACGCATCCCATATTGCCCACTACAGGTTCCAAGATCAAGGCTGCCACGTTTCCTTTGTTGGCATCTACCAGTTGCTGAACTGCGGCTAAATCATTATACGGAGCCGTCAGCGTGTCGTTGGCTACTCCTTTCGTCACACCCGGACTGTCAGGCGCTCCGTGCGTAATAGCACCGCTCCCTGCAGCAATCAGAAAGCTATCCCCATGACCATGGTAGCAGCCCTCAAACTTGATAATTTTATCACGACCTGTAAAGCCACGTGCCACTCTGATCGCTGACATGGTTGCCTCCGTTCCCGAGTTCACCATTCTCACCTTCTCAATTGAAGGCATCATACTGGTAATTAATTCTGCAATTTCCACTTCCCTGCGTGTTGGAGCTCCAAAAGAAAAAGAGCCCTGTACTGCATCAGAAACTGCCTTCTGAATCAACTCGTGTGCATGACCAAGAATCATTGGCCCCCATGAGTTGATTAGTTCGATATATTCATTTCCGTCCTCATCATAAACATAAGGACCTTTGGCTGACTTAATAAAAACGGGCGAACCACCCACAGCCCGGAATGCCCGTACCGGCGAATTCACGCCGCCGGGAATAAACTTTTGGGCTCTTTCGAATAGGTTCTTACTTGTTTCTCTGTTCATTTTATACTGATTCTATTGCGGCTATGAAACGTTGAAATTATCGCCACTGCAAACGTTAACTTTATTTTGTTGAATTTTCACTAATTAACAGGAACCCACTTTCCTCCTCCACTGTATTTCAAAACTGGTGTCACCTGGTTGTCATTGGATTTTGTATAATCAAACCCAGACAACAGATAGTCTTCAGTATGTTTCCGCATCTGAATACCCTTCTTTACACCACTTTTATATTGATTCAGCATACGTCCAAAAAACAGAAGCTGGTCGTAGCCCTGATACGAATAAACCGACGGGAAGGTATTGGTTGCGTTCCAGTATGTCTTCTGAAACTCGCGAATCCCCTCTTTGTCACGATCCACGTAATCCGTCTCTATCAGATACAAACGGGGACCATATTTAGCCACTCTCGATTGCTGCAGGTTGAAACTGGTAGAGGTAGCCAAAATCGGTGTAGTTATTAACTTACGACCGTTTACCACATCAATCACAATAGCTCCTGTGTTCATATCTGTCGCAAACAGAGCTACATGAGCGGGTTTGGTTACTTCAAAAGTACCCATTTTCGATTCCAACCATTCTCTTTCAGGCCGTATTTTCAACATCTCAATCACCTTGCCGCCTTTTGCTTTCCATTCATTGGCGTAAGAAAATGCCATGGCCGAATCCTTCGCACTTGCACCATAGTAAATGGCTGACGACAGTCCGGGCGCTATTGTTTTCATCCACTGAGCAGCTTTCTGGATTTGATACGGAATGGCAGGATGCCCGAGATATATGTTTGATCCGGCATTCAGTAAAGTCGCGTCTGTTGAAAGGGGATTAAGCATCAATATATCACCTCCTGAAGTTGCTTCAGCAGTAACATCAAAAGTACTGGTATAGAGCGGACCAATTACCAGATCAGACTGACGGAAGGATGAATTAGCTACGATACTTTTCATCGGTTTGGGATCGTTGCTGATGTCGTACGCCCACAAATTCACTTCGATTCCTTCGGAATGCAGCTTTTCCTTCGCCAAAGTCAATCCGAGGTAATAATCATAAGCGAACTGGTTTGTACGACGTTTCGATGCACTGAATTCATCCAAACGAAACGGCAACAAAACAGACACGTCGAAACCTGTCTTTTTCCACTGATTTTCGTTTTTAGGTATTGCGTTTTTAGGAGCATCTGCGATAACAGCTTTCTCTTTTCTGCTGATCTTAAAATCTTTTTCCAGTTGTGCAGCATACTGCAAATCCGTTTTCGATGCGTTAGCAGAAGCCTCTATCAACTGAACCAACACGACAGCTACCTCCCTGTCCGACGGATACAGCTTTTGGATATCACGCAGTTTCGCAATGTCATTCATTTTATAGAAATGATATTGCTTTAACGACTGTACGTCCTTTGCCAATCCTGAGTCTTTCACTTTTTCAAGATAAGACATGGCCTCCCTGGTCTGGTTATTCTCAAAACTGAGCGCTGCTAACAAATAGTAGGAATCCGCGATTTTAGGCCAGCCCGGATATCTGCTGACTTGTTGCAGCAACATTTGTTTACTCTCGCGGTAGCGTTTTAATTGAAAAGCCGACAATGCATAATAGTAGTGCGCATAAGGGGCAATAGATGCATAGGAAGGATCCGGATTTGCTATCGTCAGAGGCGACAGTTTCTCGATCGCAGCACCATAGCGTTGCTGTGCATAATCACTCAATGCAGCTTTG
>DASYHR010000082.1:0-1590 GCA_035998385.1 Dyadobacter sp.
TTCGTCAATTGAAAGAAGAGGTTTTCTTATAATAAATCGGTCCTTTAATGATAGATTTTTCATTTCATTTTTGCTTTAAGTTCGACTTACAATTGACTTTGTTTTTCAGATTATTTTTGAATACTTTTTGTAGTATGTAGAAACAAAATATGTCGCCAAATACTTTTGGCGACATATTTGTGAAGATGCGATAGGGTTAGCAAGAACCGATATAGCAGCTACATCCAACTTTACCGCTTCCATCTTCGATCGCTTCTTGTTGATTAACACCTCCGGCAAGTTTTTCCAGCTGATCGCTGTCCAACTCGTTCAGTTTTTCTTTTGCGATGTCCAAAAGTCTTTTAGTGATGTCACCGCGGCTTTTTTCTGGTTGGTTTGTGTTTTCCTCTTGCATGATTGAAAAATGTTAAAATGGAATAGTTGAGAATCACACCTATGCTTCGTGCATAAATGTTTGTAATCTGTAAGGGATTCGAACCCCTGTTTTTTTATAGAAAATAAAACGTCCTACCACTAGACTAACAGATCCTTTTGAATTTGACATGAATTATTTTTCGTGCCGTTTCGAATTATTGTATTGCAAACAAAACACATCGGAGACGGCCCCGAAAATTTAATAGACGAACCGCCAGGTTTGTGCGATTATCCGTTGGGCGCAAAAAATGTGCGGTTCGTCGCAAAAAATTCCACCTTCTCATTATCTGTGGTATCATTGCTTAATGCAATTCTGACATAAGGAATTCAATCAAAACCTAAATTTATGAAACGGTTTCTATTTTCACTGACTCCATTGTTGATCAGCGCCTCGCTGGTAAATGGACAAACCTTACAGATTCAGGGAGTCGCTGTGGATGGCAGCAATCAAAAGCCAGTAGAATTTGCTACCGTTACCCTCTACAAGGCCGCGGACAGCACAATTGTACAAGGCGCCTTGACTGATTCGTCGGGTCATTTCAGAGTCGGTAGTCTCCAACCAGGTTCTTATCTGGTCAGTATTTCGTCGCTTGAATATGCCAAGTTATATAAGGGACCAATTGAGATTAAAGGTGATTCTAGGGTTGTGGATCTAGGCCATGTAGGGATGCTTGCTGATCAGAAGGTACTCAGGGAAGTTACAGTAAGAGGAGAGCGGTCTTTGGTCGAGCAGCGGCCTGATGGGCTGGTGGTGAACCTTGAGAATAGTATTTTATCAAAAGGTCGAAATGGTACAGAGTTATTAGGCGTTTTGCCATTGATTCAGGTTGGAAACAGTGGCGATATTTCAGTGCGTGGAAAATCAAACGTGCTCGTACTTATTGACAACCGTCCTTACTATGGCCAGACGCTGAATATGATGTTGTCAAATATGAAGTCGGAAGATGTAATCAAGGTAGAGGTAATTACTAATCCACCTGCTAAATATGACGCAGCTGCATCAGGAGGCGTTGTAAATATTGTCACCAGAAGGTCGTTGCAAAATGGATGGACGGGGCAGTTTGACGGTGCTGTTTCTCAGGGTAGGCGTCTGAGGTACAGGCCTCGCTTAAATATGGGATACAGATATGAAAAATTTGCCATGTCTGCCAATGTCGGCTATGGCTACTACTACGG
>DASYHR010000090.1:0-7915 GCA_035998385.1 Dyadobacter sp.
GCGCACGACGGTATTGGTTTCTGCTGGTACCAGAATAGGATCTGTTCCTTTGGCATTTGTTGATGAACTTTTCGAAGCATATGAAACCTCTCTGAAACCCGGTCCTGAAACCCAAAGTCCCAATGCCGGCTTTAACCAACCATCTCTTTTATTATTATAAATCTCGATCGTATGATCACCCGCTTTCAGGTTGATAGTGCCTGTGCGAAATTCAGTAACATTTTTCCATTCCATGCCCAACAATTCTTTACCATCTACCTTCAGACGTGAGTTACCCGCAGCCTGCAGACGGAAAGTATAGTCACCAGCTGTAGGTGCATTGTATTTTCCTGAATACACATAGGTGTAATTGTTATTCTCTTTCAGGATTTCCCAGCTTAGCGCCGTAGCTTTACCGGTTTCTGCCGGTTTTTGTTTTGAAAGATCATCTGTTTCCAATAATCCACCGTAGTAAATTTTGTAATTCAGGTCTGACAACGTTCCCGGTTTCTGATCAAAATTATTGACCTTGATGTTTTTGATAGCCAATGAGCCATGGTCACCCTGGAAACGAAGCGGTCCCATCGCCACATCTTCAGGAGTCATTGAGCCACGTGTCGGTCCGCTTACCTCCACATTTTCGTGAATTGTAACACCATTCAACACAACAGAAAGAAAAATCGCATTGGCTGTTTTTTTTCCGTTTGCATCGAAGCGTGGAGCCTGATACGAAATTTTGATATTTTGCCATAGTCCCGGTGCTTTTGCTACGTTGTAGCGGGGTGCATAGCCTTCATATCCTTTTTCGCCTTCTGGTTTGGCATCGTTCCAACGCTCGTATATACCACCGCAGTCGTTATACTTCGCTGTCTTTTTGCCCCAGCTGTCGAAAAGCTGAACTTCATAATTGCCTTGTAAATAAATACCGGAATTAGATCCTTTCGCCAGCATGAAGTCAAGTTCAATGTCCAGATCTCCGTGCTTCATGTTGGAGATCAGTTCATACTGAGCACCGTATTTGCCTTTTTCATGGATACACGCCAAAACGCCTTTTCCGGCAGTTGTGTTCAATACATTCTCTTTGGTAATGTCAACTTTTGCATCACCTACAATCTTCCAGTTATCAGATTTAGAGGTGAATGCTTTCAGGTCATCAAGAGGAATAGGTTGCTGCGCATAGGCCAACGGTACAGTGAGTACCGTCAATCCCAGTGCCAGTAAGGATAGAAAATGTTTACTTAGTTTAAACATACAGTAGGTAAGCTTATTGGTTATAAATTAAAGCGGAACAAATTACGATATAAGATTTCGGAAAATTACATTCATGCAAATGATAATACCGCTGAGTAATGTAATTTTTAAAAGGTTAAGCGTGAGCGGTGTAGGAATTGACAAAATCCAACGACGGATCTGGTGGGAAGCCGCCGCTGGATATGTCGGGAAAAATTAAGAGTCAGGAATAGTAAAGCCTTAGTTATATCCGTCGTTTTGTTTCAGATTCGTGTTCAGCGTAATCTGACGACGTGGTATCGGGAAAAGTTTCTTGTAAGCTTCCGTTGGTTTGTGATCCCACCAGGTCGCTGTGGTGAATTTGTCGAAACGGATCATGTCATCACGACGGAAACCTTCGAAGATAAACTCACGTCCGCGCTCGGCAAGTAACTCATCCATGGTGAGCGTAGTGGTCGTATACTTCTCAGTAGTCCAGGCATCTGTAGCGAATGCACGTTGCTTCACCTGATTTACTATATCGACAGCTTCAGCTGTAGCCACTTTACCATTTTTACGCATCAGAGCTTCTGCTTTTGCAAACATTACCCATGAAAGACGGTAGATCGCCCAGTCGCTTCCATTGTAATTAGGATCTTCCAATGCACCCAATTTGTACTTATTAAAGCGAACACCACTGTTCTCTTCGCCCTGTGTCATATCGGAAGGCAGAGATGCAGGATCCTGGCCAGGCTGGAGTGTTTTGTTTTTACGGATGTTGTCAACAAATACCAGTGGCTGCTGATCGTATTCATTACCACCTGTAGCCAGTACTGGCTTCGTAGGATCTGCATATTGGTACTGCGTACCCTCCAGGATCCATTCTTTCTTACGTTTGTCCGTATTTTTGAAGGTGGTATATACACCCGGAATCACTACAACACCATCGTTTCCGTTACGCGCACCTCCGTATATAAAACGTTGCTGGAAATGGAAGAAATCGCCTGGCCATTGAGGCTGGAAGTTTGCTTTCTTGAATTCGTAAGCCAATTGGAACAAAATTTCTTTTGACTGGAAATTGGCTGGTTTGTAGGTGTCAGTCAGGTTTACATCCAGTGCCGGTGCGCCGTTTAGTCCACCTGCGTCTCCGTTGATCAGTTTGTTCGCAGCTGCAATGCAGTCGTCCCAACGTGCAGTACCAGTCCAGGTTTCGGCATTCAGGTACAATTCAACAAGCATTGCATATCCTCCTGCCTGTGTCATTCTACCTATCATTGCCTGAGAAAGCTTAGGTGCTGCGTTGATATTATCCAGAATCTCTTTTTCAATAAATTTGAAAACCTCGGCGCGTGGCTGCGTAGGAGGACTTACAGGATCACCTACTTTGCTTACGGTAGGAATGTTTCCGTACAAGCTCATCAATTTGATATAATGGAAAGCACGCAGCAATTTCAGCTCAGCGATGTAAGCCGCCTTTTCTGTTTCTGTGATACCCATAGCGGCCGGAGTACGTGCTTCCAGGGCTTCAATAGGATCGGTACATAGCCCAAGTCCCCACCACATGAGCCTCCATGCACCCCAAACTGCATCGTCATCTGCTGTCCAGGTATGGTAATGCAGGCGGAACCATTTTCCTCCATCCTGTCCATGGCGACCTTTCACCGGCCAGGCAAGCTGGTCAGCAGAAAGTTCATTCAATCGCCACCATCCATCTTGCCCCGGAGTCGCCCAGGCGTTAGCGTGTGTATAGGGCCGAAGTACTGCAGAAATGACTTCGTTTTTGTTGTTGTAAAAGTTGTCTGTAACTAATTTATCGTAGATATTTTCATCCAGATTTGTACAGGCAGTGGTCGCAAACAGTGGCAGTGCAACCGCTGCAATTTTAAATGCTTTCTTAAAATTTATCATTTTTACTAAAATTAGAAGCCAAAACTAAGTCCTACCAGGAATGAGCGGGTGTTGGGATAAGCGCTGCGGCCATCAATACCCAGGCGACGCTGTTCGTCATCTTCTCTCCCCAAACCTGTGTCATTCACGAAGTCAGGATCGTTACCTGTGTATTTGGTAAATGTCGCCAGGTTGGCACCTGTTGCGTACACCCTCAGGTTACGGATGATATCCGATTTCAGCTTGAAGTTATAGCTCAAAGTGATCTCGTCCAGTTTCAGGAAGTTTCCTGATTCCAGATAATAATCTGAATACTGATAGGTATCATTCAGTCTTGCATGTTTTCCAAAAGCACTGTTCAGCAGGTTGTTTGGAACAGACACTTTGTTGCCGTAGGAAAGATCCATCGTGTTGAGGATGTCGTAGTCGAAACGGCCTCTCATAAATACACGCAGACTCAGATTCTTATAAGAGAAATTGTTGGTCAACGACGCGTTAAACTTAGGAATGGCATTACCAATTACCGAAAGATCAGATACGTTAGGATCAGCCGAGTTATTGATCTGATCAAATCTTACTTTCTCACCGTTACGATTGAAAAACAGCCATTTTCCGTCTTCGGTAAAGCCGGCGAAACGTTTTCCGTAGAAGTTACCCAACTGGCCGCCTTGCTCAATACGTATCGCTTCGCCCAATGCACCGTATCCGCCGATGCCGCTGGTCGTGATTGCTTCAACTTTATAAACACTGTTGGAAAGATCGTCAGCAATGTTCTTTACATAACTTCCTGTAGCGTCGATGGTCCAGCTGAAATCTTTGGATTGAACAGCCACTGCGTTCAACGTAAGTTCTACACCACGGTTTGAAATTGAGCCTACGTTGGTATAGATCGTTTCGCGAACGAATGGAGGTAATTGAGAAGTATAGTTATAAAGAAGATCGCTGGTTACACGTTTGAACAGGTCCAAAGATCCGCTCAGTCTCTTATTCAGCACGGTGAAGTCCGCTCCCACATTGTATTCGTTTTTACGCTCCCACTTCAGATTAGGGTTCGGGTTTCTGTCCGGGCCGTACGTTTGTCTCCATTCTCCATCCGGATTGATATAGACACCACCAGTTCCCAAAGTTACCAGGGAAGAATAGTTGGCAATATCCTGGTTACCGGTTACACCAAATCCTGCTCTCAATTTCAGGTTATTCACGAAAGTTACATTTTCCATGAATTTCTCCTTGCTGATATTCCATCCGATGGAAGCAGCAGGGAAATTGCCCCATTTGTTGTTGGCACCGAAACGTGAAGAACCTTCGTGACGTAGAATCAAAGACACCATGTATTTGTCCATGAAGGAATAGTTTGCGCGACCAAAGAAGGCGATCAGCGTATTATCAAACTTTCCGCTTTTCATATTGGCTTTCCCGGTTACCAGCTGGCTACCCGCTTCAAGATTGTTTTCTTCGAAGATATCGTTTACGAATCCGTAGTTGGTAGCTTCGAAGCTCTCCTGAACACCATATTGGTAACTATATCCACCCACCGCATTGATGGTGTGATTGGTACCGAAAGTTTTGTCGAAAGACACTGTTGGTTCCAGCGTATAGCTGTTACTCAGAAAAGTGTTTCTTCTTGCGTAACCACCATTCGGATAGATGTCATTTTCTTTTGAAAATTCAGAAGCGAGCGAACGATATGCACCATCGATATAGCTATTGCGCTGTACAGCGCCAAAAACCGATGCTTGTAAACCCGGAAGGATTTCCAGACTGAACTTGGCGTCTGCAGAACTGGTTTGTTGCTGACGACGGTTCGTTTCCTGTTCCAGACGTGCTACCTCGTTGGTGCTGGTTTGTTCAAAATAGTAAGATCCATCAGGATTGTAGAAAGACAACGTAGGGTTTCTGATCAAAGAGCCTTCCCAACCTCCACCACCCAAAAGGTTGGCTTTGTTGAAGTTGGTCGCGAGATTTATCTGCGCGGTAAGTCTGTCTTTGAGTCCGGTTTGCATCACAGTCAAACGGCCTCCATATTGCTGACGTCCGTTTTCTTTGGCAATACCCTGCAGATCCTGATAGTAAAGACTTGCCCGGTAAGTGGTACCTTTTGCACCGCCCGACATCGCCAGGTTATGGTTTTGGGTAAGATTACCATGGTTGATCAAAGCGTCGTATGCGTCGGTCGTATTACCATAATCCGCGCTCGCAGGGATGCTCCCGTCAGCAATTCTGGCACGGAACTGATCAGCATTCATGAAATCAGGACGATTACGTACAAATTCCTTTCTGAAATAAGTATTGTAATCGAATTTGGCGCTGCCGGCTTGTCCTTTTTTGGTCGTAACCAAAATTACACCACCATTTGCACGCGTTCCATAGATCGCCGCCGCTGAACCATCTTTCAGTACACTGATGGATTCTACGTCATCCTGCTGCAAAAGATCAAGATTTCCACCCGGAATACCATCAATAACAACAAGAGGGGAGAGGCCGCCCGTAAGTGAGGTTACACCCCGGAGCTGCATAGAAACACCAGAGTTTGGGTTTGATCCGCTTCTGTTGATGTTCAAACCTGCTACCTTGCCCTGAATCAGATCCATGGCGTTTCTTGCACCCGCGTTGTTGAAGTTGGCAGATGAAATACTGGAGATTGCAGATGTTGTTCTTTCTCTGGTTTGAGAACCGTAACCGACTACTACGACTTCGTCCAGAAGTTTGGCGTTTTCGGCAAGGTCAACGTCAATGACAGACTTATTTCCAACTGTAACCTCCTGGGTGATACTACCTACAAAAGAGAATACAAGGACATCGTCAGTGCCGCTCACCGTAATTGTGTATCCACCATCAATATCTGTGGTAACTCCGGTAGAAGTCCCTTTTACAACAACAGAGACACCAGGCAATTCTGATTTGTCTTTAGCACTCACCACACGTCCTTTGACCACAATTTCCTGCATTGAGGCACGGCGTGTAACTGAATTTGTCGTAATCGGCTTGTTGGTTTCGGCAAAAATGAGGTTGGGCGAAAGGTGAAGGGCGAGGGTTAGTGACCCCACGCACAGCATCCTCAGCTTACCACCGCTTGCCTTGCGGTGGCTGAAAGGTACTTTTGAATTCATAACAGATTATAGGTTAATTATGGGTATTTGCTAAATCGATTTAGTACTTGATTGTAATGTGTCGAAACACACTACAATCAAGTACTAAAAATTATGGTTGGGATAGGAATAGAAAAACTCATCGTGAAATGTTATCTTGATAAAATTCTAATTTGAAACGACAATACTAAAACGATTTAGCTGTTTGATTATTGCTGAATATTTGATTTTATAATTTATAACTTTTCATGTATTTTTTGGGAAATTTTATATTTCTTATTGAAGTATACCAAGCGTATACCGTCCTAGAAACAGATTAGAGGAATTCGGCTGACAAGGTAAAGTGAATCGTAGTATTATGCAAATATTATTTGAAAAATACATGTTCATTTTTTACCGATGCCGGTACCGACGATTCCCGCACGATCAGCCGTGCCGGTAAAGTAATCTCATAAATATTCGTATCGTTTTCCTCTAAGGCATTTAGCATCAAACGGATAATCTCTTTCGAGATAGCCTGTACCGGTTGTTCCACTGCAGTAATAGTTGGCGAGTAAAATCTGAATAAATCCTGATCGTCAAAGGAGGCAACCGCGAGGTCATTCGGTATACGAAGATTAAGATTTTTTATGGCTTGCAATCCCCAGCTTCCTATATAATTGGTAGAAAAGAACAGCGCATCCAGCTGTGGGTTTGTGCCGATAAATTGAATTATTTCGTGCACGTTTTGCTCGGGGTCTTCGTGGAATCCCAGTTTTTTGATGAAGGAATTGAAATGGTGTTCATCCACAGCTTTCTGATAACCGGCAAGGCGATCCGTCATTTGTGCCTGGTTGGAGTCCAGCGTCACAAATCCGATGTTTTTGTAGCCACTCGCGATCAGGTGAGAGATGGCTTCGTAAGAACTGTTCAGATTTTCAATAACAACCTTATTACAGCTCAATCCTGGCAACCCGCGGTCAATCAATACGATGGGTATTCCGTCATCAATTAATCCCTGTATCTCTTCCTCGAGTCCTTCGGGAGGTGTGATGATGTACCCGTCTATGGAGCGATCCTGAAAAAGGCGGATGAGTTCTACTGCCTTTTCTTTTTTATTTTCCGTACTGCAATAGATAATTCTGTAACCTCTTTTATGTGCTTCTTCCTCAATATAACGGGCAACCTTGGCAAACAGCAGGTTATTGGAAATATCCTCCACCATCAGACAGATGATCTTGGACCTGCCGGTCCGCAGACCCTGCGCCATCATGTTGGGTTTGAAATTTACCCGTTCTACAAATTCAAGTACTTTTTGGGTAAGCGCATCGCTGATTCTTTTCTCTTTGGCTTTTCCGTTAAGTATGAAGGATACCGTAGTGATGGATATGCCTAGCTCTCTTCCGATATCCCGTATCGAAATCTTTTTATTCCTCTTACCAGATTGCATTGTATGCTTAGAGATGGTATAATTTAAACGTTATCAGGAGGTGCTTTAAAATAAGTGCAACCATTTGGAAGTCACAGAATAAAACGGGCGGCAATATACACATTCCTTTGCTCAAAGATATACGTCAGCATTATTTACAAGTCAGATTGTAGTAGCCGGATAAGAAAAAGTGTTTATCTGACAATATATATTTTTAGATTATACAATTAAAATACAATTTAAGAAATGTAAATTTGGCGGTTAGCAACACTTCTGTAGCCTTTTTATGTCTTGTGTTGTAAATCAAAGTAAGTAAATCCTCGTTCAACAGGGTCTTATATAG
>DASYHR010000113.1:0-2447 GCA_035998385.1 Dyadobacter sp.
AACATGTGTCTGTTATCCGCTTGGCGCAAGCTACCGGAGTTGAACTCTCAATATCCGGTAAATAACTATTTATTTCATCGGTAGATTATCTAAGCTTTTTCTAGCTTGAACCTGTTTTTTTCTATTTAAAGCGGTATTTCACTTGTATTCCCGATATCAAACTTTTTCCATAACTATATAATTAGCGAATGTCCTGACAGCGACGTTATTTTTTTAATCACTAGTACGCGCGTCTACCCCTTAACAGGGCGCAAAAACCTTGAATTTTGAAGAATTTTAAGGCATTGTAGAAAGTTGAACGTGATACATTGGAATAAATGAATGAGTTGTACGCTTCACCCTGAAAATGCGTGCTTAAAGTCACAACGCACACGGTTATCGAGAGGAAATAAATACTCCCTCTCCCCTGCTGCTTTTCAAAACGGCCTGGTTGAAATCGGCAAACTGAATATTTTTCTTATCGGTTTGATTATCGTGATCATGATTGCCTTGATATCCCAAGAGGATGGCAGTACCTTGTTTTCGAACCAGACAGTGCGCTTGCAAACCGTGACCACACCGGAAATCGCTGCTCTTGATACGCTGGAAACCAGTGCTTCTCATAAAAGTGAATCCAATGAAGAGGAAGTGAGCAACACTGAAGCGGCTGACCCTCCCAAAGCAGAATTAAAACCACTATCGAAAAAAACCAGGAAAAACGAAAAAATTTCCCCGCTGATTGAGAGCCCTGACAACCAGACTGAAAGTGTCACTGTCAGTCGTACCAGTCAAACTGAGCCGGCCGTGGAACATCAGGACAGGCTTGAAACAGAACACCCGGCACCAAAAGAAACCTCAAGGAATATCATCATTTTCAATATCTGGAGTGTCTCTGAACTCAGGCTCCGTAGTGCATTCACCAGGTTAATCAATGATGGTTCGGCGCCAGTCGCAATTGCGGAATCCAGAAAAAAAGAATACCTGAATTTTGTGAATAAAAGATCGCATAAATGCGGCGAGCTCAATAATAAGTTTGCCAGCAACATTAATACGGTTGAAAAGCTAACGTTCAAAGACAAAGACCTGGATATTTTGGAGTGTCATACCTCAGAAAATAATACTGAACTCAATAGAGTTGAATGAGTTGGGCAAATGTATCATCACAATATGTTTTGATACTCTCAGACTATTAAAGCTAACCTTATATTTGATCACGCTCATCCAGAAGTCACAAAAAAAGCTGTGTCACTCATGACACAGCTTTTTTAACTCCAAAACAATTAGCGATTGTTGAAATAGCCGATATTCATTACCTTATCGTTCACAAATGTCACTTCTGTTTCTTTGTAAGTATTTTTGGCATCATATTTCACCAGGTTTTTGTAGTACCACATCTCTACCTGCACTGGTTTGGAGTTTTTCTCCTGGCCACCTACCCCGGCAATCATGTTATTCGCGTTGCTAGGTTTGACTGATTGCTGTTTTTTGTAAGGCTGCCCCAATTTTTCAAGCACGACTTTTTTGGATTTGCCGCTAAAATTATCAATGAATTCATTTTCATTGTAGGTTTTGCCGGCGAATGCTGTTGCTGCATTAGTGAACATAGCCAATGCGATAACAGCAGCCGAAATCTTTGCATAAAACTTCATGTTTAATTCCTGTGATCCAAATCAATTTTACAATTATTGTGTTTATGAAAGTATAACTGTTTATCTGGCATTTCGGTTGACCGCACCCAAACAACTCGTGCAATCAAACATGTAGTTGCAATCCATCGTAACCCACTTCTACGTTGTCAGGCAGCCTTGCCTGTAAGGCATGGTACTCGAGTTCATGGGTCATATGAATCAACACATTACGTTTGGCCCCTATGCGGCTAATTAAATCCAGTGATTCACTTACACTCACATGGGTGGGATGTGGGGTTTCGCGCAGGCAATCTACCAGTAACACCTCAACACCTTGCAGCCATGCAAAAGAAGATTCCGGGATAGCAGAAACGTCGGTCATATATACCAGATTGCCAATGCGGTAAGCATAAATTCGGATCCTGCCATGCATGACAGGAATCGGCGTCACGATCTGGCCTGCGACTTCAAAAGGCGCTTCAACGACATGGGCCGCCAGCACCGGGAGATCCCAGAAGTCGCTGGGCTCACGCAAAGTATAGCCAAACTTTTCCTGGATATGGCTGATCGCTTCCGGATAGCTGTAAAGCGGAATCTGGCGCCGGTTGATCTGGCAAAAAGCACGCAGATCATCGATGCCATGCAGATGGTCGGCGTGCGTATGCGTATATAACACCGCATCCACCCGGTGCATCTGTTCGCGCAGTGCCTGCTGGCGTAAATCCGGGGACGTATCGATCAGGATGACGCGGCCATCATCCAAAGTGACTATGCTGGAGCAACGGGTCCGCTTGTTGCGCGGGTCAATTGAAACACAGGTGGCACAGGTGCACCCTACGG
>DASYHR010000191.1:0-7614 GCA_035998385.1 Dyadobacter sp.
TTAGATTGTTACAAAAAACTCCTCATCCGGCCTTCTCACCTTTTTGGCGGTGGCAAGGTGGTCATTTATGCTGTCGCGGTAGCCAAGCGTCATCATAACAACGCTTTTGAGTCCTTTTTCATTCAGACCTAATACTTCATCCAGCTTTGCATTATTGAATCCCTCCATAGGAGTAGAATCCACATGTTCGGTAGCAGCTGCAACGGATGCATGACCCAACGCGATATATGCCTGACGGGCAGCCCAGTCAAAGTTGACCTGCTCAGTCCGGCTTAGAATGCTCTCTGAAATTTTGTCCTGGAATTGTGAAAGTGAAGCAACATCAATACCTCTTGTGGTAGCAATGAGGTTCATATATTCTGTGATGTGCTCAGCCGTGATTTTTTCAAAAGCGGCAAATACAAGCAGGTGAGAAGACTCTCTAATCTGAGGTTGTTGAGCGGCCTCAGTAAATATTTTCTCCTTAATATCTTTATCGCTGATCACCAGAACTTTATACGGCTGTAAACCTACAGAAGACGGTGATAGTTTGATGGCTTCAAGAATATTGTTCAGTTTTTCAGCAGGAATTGTTTCGCCAGTCATCCGTTTGGCTGCGTATCTCCAGTTTAATTTTTCGATTAGGTCGCTCATTATTTCTTATTTTTTGAATTGATATGCAAACTTAAATAAATATACTATACATTTGTAAGTACTATACAAAAGGATAGTTAAAATAATTCAGAATGGATTTATCAGACATAAAAACACCCTGTGCTAAACATAGTGTCGGGGAATGTAAGAAAAGTATTTTACCGGTAAAGGACGCCTTGGAAGTATTGAGTGGGAAATGGAAGTTGCCGATTATTATCTCTCTGATGTTCGATAATAAACGCTTTTCACAGATCGCGAAGGAAATTCCTGGTATTACTGATAAAATGTTATCTAAGGAACTACGCGATCTGGAGGCAAATTGCCTTGTGAAGCGCTCTGTTTACGATTCCATTCCTGTTGTTGTCGAGTATACCCTCACCGATTATGGACATACGCTGAAGCCGGTTATAGAGGTATTAAGAACCTGGGGTGCAGCGCATCGCGAGAGGATTATGGGTAAGGTAGAACCGGCGGAACAGGATTAATTATATTGAAGTCTGTTTTGTATATTTGGTAAGCATTGCTTTAAAATTTACCGAGATATGGATCGCATTGTAATTGAAGTAGAAGATAGTGTAGCGAGAAAGTGGCGGGATGCGGCACCTGAGGTGAAGCAGGTCGTTTCTCGTGAAGTAGACCAACTTCTTAATGTAATTTTTGAACAGAGAGATGGAGATATATGGCCATTTCTTGAAGAATTAAGAGCCAAAGCTGAGCAAAGAGGTTTTAATGACGATGTTCTGGCGCAAATTCTAAATGAGAAATAGATTTGTATTTGATACGAATTCGCTGATAAGCGCGGCATTATCACCTAATTCTACAAATGCTCAGGCACTAAAACGTGCGGAATTTCTAGGAGAAGTCGTGTTTTCTAACGCTACCTGGAATGAATTCTTGAACGTACTTTTTCGTGCGAAATTTGATAAGTATTTTTCCGTTGCAGAAAGAAAGGAAATCGCAACCAGATTCATAATTCGGTTTCGACGCATCCAGGTAAGTATCACTATTACAGAATGCAGAGATGAAAAAGACAATATGATTCTGGAGCTGGCAGTAACCTCGAAAGCCACATGTATTATTTCCGGAGATAAAGATCTTCTCGTCCTAAATCCATTTAGAAATATCCCGATACTGAATGCCGCTGATTTTTTAAATCAATTTTAATACGACAAATACCAAAACGGCCTGCAAACTCATTTTGAAATTGCAGGCCGTTTTTTATATTGATCAAAAGATTATCCCAATTGATTAATGCAGTTCAGATCTTCGAAAGCAAGTTTCAAACGTGCGATCATACTTTCTTCTCCTTTACGCAACCATACACGTGGATCGTAGTATTTTTTGTTTGGAGAATCAGCTCCGTCCGGGTTGCCAAGCTGAGTCTGTAGGTATCCTTCTTTTTCTTTGTAATAACCCAAAATACCTTCCCATGTAGACCACTGCATATCAGTATCGATGTTCATTTTGATTGCACCATACTCGATAGCCTCACGGATTTCTTCACGAGATGATCCGGATCCACCGTGGAATACGAAGTTTACAGGAAGGTCACCTGTTCCGAATTTCTGCTTGATGAAGTCCTGAGAATTGCGAAGAATTTTCGGCTCCAATTTCACATTACCTGGCTTATATACACCGTGAACATTACCAAATGCAGCAGCTATGGTAAAGTTTGGAGAGATTTTAAGCAGCTCTTCGTAAGCGTAAGCAACCTCCTCAGGTTGTGTGTAAAGTTTAGAGCTGTCAACATCTGTGTTGTCAACACCATCTTCTTCTCCACCAGTTACACCCAATTCGATTTCGATTGTCATGCCCATTTTAGCCATGCGCTCAAAATACTTAGCCGAAATTTCGATGTTTTCTTCCAATGGTTCTTCCGAAAGATCCAGCATGTGAGAGCTGTATAGAGGAACACCGTATTGGTCAAAATGTTTTTCACCTGCATCTAACAAACCGTCGATCCATGGAAGCAGTTTTTTAGCGCAGTGATCAGTATGTAAAATAACAGGAACGCCATACAATGCAGCCATCTGGTGAACGTGTTGTGCACCAGAAATACCACCAGCGATCGCTGATTGTTGGTTTGCATTTGAAAGGCTTTTTCCTGCAAAGAAGCTTGCACCACCGTTTGAGAATTGTACGATAACAGGGCTGTTTACTGTCTTCGCAGTTTCAAGAACTGCATTTACAGAATTCGTACCTACAACGTTGACTGCCGGAAGGGCATAGTTATTTTCATTAGCGTGGCGGAAGATTTCGCTCACTCCGTCACCGGTAACAACACCTGGTGCAAAGCGTTTTGTGGTTTCGCTCATAGTAAAATAGGATATTTTTTCAAGAAATAATTTTACAATTCAGATATTCGGGCTGAATCGTGCGGGAAACCCTGCAAGTTAGGTATTTTACAGAAATTGATGTGAAAATAGAGAGGTTATTATAACATGTGCAGAAGATTGGTTTGCTTTCCGGCATTTTGAACCAATCTGTGTATCTTTGAGAATCAATGAAAATACAAAAGGCGGCTGTCTTTTGTTGTACAGATTTTGATCCGACATGAATTTCAACATTGTTAAAACAATACTATTATCCCTATCCCTTGGTTTCTTCGTCGTTTGGATACTTGAATTCCGCCGTGCCGGTATGTTTGAGAGTTACTGGCTGCTGTTACTAAGCGTTATGTGTCTGCTCGTTTTTCAATTCCGCCGCCTTAAAGCTTCTTTGGAAATGAAGAAAAAACAGGCTGAAGAAATTGAAGCCCAAAAACTTTCTGCTTCCAAAACAGCCAAAAAATGATTCTGCTATTTATATTTTCGGTTTTGTTTTTTGTGCTTGCAGGCTACTACGGAGCGGTTCGTTCAGTATTACTTGACATCTCGGTAGACCGTTATTCATTGAGGCACGAGAAATCGGAAGAAATGCATCGGACTCTCTACTGGCGCAGAATTCTGAGGATGTTACGTCTGCTCGTAATCGCTTTGGGATGTTTTTCAGCTGCAGGATTTGTTTATACAGCATTCATAACGGAGGGCGCTTTCGGTGAAGACCTGGTTCTCTTTGTACTGTTTTTTATTCTGGCCGCATGTTGGATGCTTTCCTACACAGGCTGGGTGAAAGTAGGCAGGAGTTTTCCGGATTTGCTGGGATTACAGTCGATAATGGTCAGGTTTGGAGAATGGGTTATGACACCGCTCTACTGGATGGTCGAGCCATTTGTAAAAGAGAATATATTGTCAGCTTCGTTACGTGATGACGCTATATCAGCAGATGACCCTGATTTTGACGATCACAGCCTGGAGGAACGGATGTTCATCAACGCATTGGATTTTAAAGATCTTCGTATTCGCGATTGTATGATTCCCAGGACAGAGATCTCGGCAGTGAATGTAAATGCAGGTATTGAAGATTTGCGAAGGACATTTTTGTCAAGCGGGCATTCTAAAATAATTGTCCACCGCGATTCGGTGGACGACGTCCTGGGCTATTGCCATGCTTTATCTCTCTTCAAAAAACCCAAGGATATCAACAGCATTATCACACCGATTTTGATTGTGCCGGAAGCCATGCCTGCGCGTGATCTGATGCTTCGTTTTTTGGAAGAACGTCGTAGTATAGCACTCGTAGTGGATGAATTTGGAGGTACTTCCGGGCTGGTAAGTGTGGAAGATGTAGTGGAGCAAATCTTCGGGGAAATTCAGGATGAATATGATTCTACAGAGGATTGGACAGAACGCGAGATTGATCCGCAAACTTATATTTTGAGTGCACGCCACGAAATTGACTATTTGAACGAAAAGTATGGATGGGAGTTACCTGAGGGTGATTACGACACACTGGCAGGAATGATCATTCATCATCATGGCGATTTGCCGGATGTAAACGATACGCTTGAACTTGCGCCTTATTCTTTCCAGGTCGTATCTATGCAGGATACCAGAATTGAGTTGGTAAGGTTGAAGATTGAGGAGAAAGAAAAAGTAATTAAGAATTGAGGCATTAGTGTTACCACAGATCGCTTAAAGATAAAATGCATAACAACTTTTTTTCAAAACTAATAGCTACATCAATTGTATTTTCAGTGCTTTTCATAAATACCGCATCAGGTCAAATAGATAGTTTGAAGCGGGAAATCATGAGGATTTCTGAGGAAGCCAAAGGAATAGTAGGCGTAGGGATCATGGATTTGCAAAGTAAAGAAGTGATTTTATTGCATGAAGATCATCAATTTCCTATGCAAAGCGTTTACAAATTTCCTCTCGGAATGGCAGTGATGAACCAGGTAGACAAAGGACAACTGAGTTTAGCCCAAAAGGTGCATGTAGCCAAAGAAGATCTGAATCCAAAGACTTGGAGTCCTTTACAAAAGAAACACCCTGAAGGCAATATTGACATTACAATAGAAGAGTTACTTAGTTATACAATTTCTCAAAGTGATAATAATGCATGTGACATCCTATTCAGGCTTGTTGGCGGGCCGGCAAAGGTAGACGAATATGTAAAAGGTCTGGGTGTTAAAGAAATCAGCATCGTTGCAACGGAAGAAGAAATGTCCAAGGATTGGAACGTGCAGTATACCAACTGGAGCCGGCCGTCGGGTATGTTAAAGCTGCTGGACGTATTTCACAGTTCTGAGAAACTGTCCGGAATAAGTACCGATTTCCTTCTGAAAACATTAATAGAGACCTCCACGGGACCAAATAAAATGAAAGGGCTCTTGCCCAAAGATGCAGTTGTTGCTCATAAGACGGGGATGTCTTCCAGAAATGATAAAGGCATCCTGGCAGCAACGAATGATGTTGGAATTATGAAACTTCCGGATGGGAAACAAATTGCAGTGGTTGTTTATGTATCTGAAACTCCGCTTGATGATAAGGCAAGTGATGTTGTAATTGCAAAGATCACAAAGGCAGCGTGGGATTATTATTCTGCCAAATAATTTCAATATTTATTTTAATAAAAAGTTCTTCTCCGTTGCAAATCACAGCTGAAAATATTGGTAAAAAGTTTGTCAGAGAATGGATATTCCGAAACGCGAGTTTTGAAATCCTTCCCGGACAAAAATACACATTTGTTGGTCCGAACGGCAGTGGTAAATCGACCCTTTTGCAAATGCTTACAGGCATGTTTCCAGCTTCAGAAGGAGTAATTCGCTACATAGACGGAAATGGGAAAGACCTGGATGAGGATCAGTGGTATAAACATATTGTAATTGCTGCGCCGTATCTGGAGCTGATTGAGGAATTTACTCTCCGTGAACTGGTTCAGTTTCATTCCAACTTCAAACCCCTGAAAAATGGAATATCCCTGGGGGAGTTCGAGGATTTTATACAACTAACCCACGCCAGCGGGAAGCTGATCCGGCATTTTTCGTCAGGAATGAAACAAAGGTTGAAGCTGGGACTTGCATTCATGTCAGATGTTCCGATTATATTTCTGGATGAACCCACGACCAATTTGGATACAAATGGTTTTCAGTGGTATATTGATAACGTTACAAAACACACGACAAATCAGATCTTGCTTCTTGGCTCAAATGTGAAGCAAGAGTATGAATTCTGCAACAATATTATATCTGTTACTGCCTTCAAATAGATTTTAAAAAAGTGGGAAAGCATGATTAAAAATGTACTTTTTCTCCTGATTTTAATTCTTTACTCTTTCGCGGCTCAGGCGACAGGCATGTATTTTATTGAAAATAAGGGCCAATGGGACGCTGATGTTCTCTTTCGTACGGATATACCGGGAGGCTTTTTATTTTTGAAGAAACAATCATTCGTTTACACTTTCTACGATGCTTCGAAAGTTGCTGACCTGCATGGGAAAAGTGTTTCAGGTTCTGTAACTGCGTCCAAAGCACCTGATCTGAACAGCATCAGCGCACATGGTGTGGAAGTGAAATTGGTAGGAGCTTCGGCCACCACAGCGCTGAAACCGCATAAACCGGTGCATACCCGATTCAGTTATTTTTTAAGGGACGGAGTACTTGCAGGCGATGTGCAGGGTTTTGAAGAGGTAGTATATGCAAATGTATATCAGGGAATTGACCTGCGTATTTACATGCACAACGCCGTACTGAAATACGAGTATATCGTGAGCCCCAATGCCAGAGCCGGAGATATTGCAATGAAGTACGAAGGTGCTTCTGATCTTTCACTCAATAGTGATGGACAAATCATTGTAAAAACTCCGTTATCTTCATTTAAAGAAAATGTGCCCTATTCGTTCCAAAAGTTGAAAGACAAAACGGTTGAGGTAAAATCGAAGTTTTCATTTAAGGACGGAAATTTGATCTCTTTTGTGCTGCCCGAAGGTTACGACAAATCACAAAGCCTTGTTATTGATCCCGAGCTTATTTTTTCAACCTATTCCGGTTCATTGGCGGACAACTGGGGACACACAGCTACCTACGACAACGAAGGGAATCTCTACTCGGCCGGAACTGTATTCGGTACAAATTTCCCGGCAACTACCGGTGCTTTCCAGATTCGTTTTCAGGGATTGGTGGATGTGGCAGTGTTAAAATTCAATCCCGACGGAAGTGATCTACTGTATGCGACTTATCTGGGTGGAAGTAGTACCGATATTCCGAATAGTTTGATTGTCAATAGTAAAAAGGAGCTACTGATTTTAGGTACTACTTCATCACGGAATTTTCCCGTGACTGGCTCAGCATTTCAGAAGGAATTTGGCGGAGGTTCAGCTGCAGTTCCTATTTCCGGGCTAAATTTGCCCAATGGCAGTGATATTTTTATTGCCAAACTTTCTGCGGATGGTAAACAATTACTGGCATCAACCTATCTGGGTGGAAGCGGAAATGATGGTTTGAGTTTAGAAACGGGCGTGAAGGTAAAGAACTACGGAGATAGTTTCAGAGGAGAAATTATCGTCGATAAAATTGACCAGATCTATGCTGTCACATCGACAAACTCCGAAAACTTCCCGCTACGTAACGCCGACAAAACGACTTTAACCGGTAGGCAGGAT
>DASYHR010000225.1:0-2006 GCA_035998385.1 Dyadobacter sp.
AAAAATATCCTCACCATGCTTGGCTTGCTGTCGTGTCTGATGGCTTGTAACGGTGGCTCGGAAAATCCGGGTGAGGCGGCTGAAAAGCTGACAGCTGTGAAGGAGTGGAAAATAAGCCAGATCTATATAGACGATGTGCAGAGTCTCAAGGACGGGAAAATTGTCAGCCGTTTTGGAGGTGTGGATTTTGAAAGATATATGGAAACGGTTCAGTTTAAACCAGATGGAAAGTTTGAGGGTGTTTTTAAAGGAGAGACAACTCCTTTTGCACTGAAATGGGCAAAGACTGATAAGCTTATTGAAGTTAGTGCCGACGGACAGAAAGGCGGCGCCTGGTCTGTAGCTCCGGCGGGCGTGAGTGCCAAAAAGTTCACGATGAGTACATCCAGCACAGCCTACGACTATCCCAGAACGACCAAAATAGCATTGGAATTTAGAGCAGAAGATTAAGAAAAATCACCATGGCGAAATTAGAAGAAGCTTTTGAGAAATTTGACAGCTATAATAAACAGGCACGTGAGAAAGTGACTTGGGATGGGCAGTCGTTTCCTTCGGAATATTTTTATGCGCTGAGGCTACATGAATGGGTAATCAAACTCAATCCTGAAGCAAGTGAGCCGCTGTTACTTGCGTCGCGAGCCCAGCATATAGGTCGATGGGAAATTTCCCGCGGCACATATCCCGAAGGCAGAGTCGGCTATTTGAAATGGCGCACCGACTTATCAAAGTTCCATGCTGAAAAAGCGGCTGAAATTTTGTCCGGTATCGGGTATGATGAGCCGACGATTGTCAGGGTTACAGAAATCATCAGGAAGCAAAAACTTAAATCGGATGCAGATGTACAGACGATCGAAGATGCACTATGCATCGTCTTTCTTGTCTATCAGTTCGACGACCTTATTTTAAAGCTGTCAGAAGAAAAGATGATTGATATCCTTCAAAAGACATGGAAAAAAATGAGCGGAGCGGGTCAGGCTGTAGCGCTCAAACTGACTTATAGTGAAGGCGCTGAAACGTTGCTGAAAAAAGCATTGGGTGCATAGCCTGAATGCTGTAAGCTGTTTCTTTGAAAATGTAACTTTCCGCAACCGGGCATTTTTGTGATGCCCGGTTTTTCTTTGCTTCATGCCAATCGCTCAAATTCCTGATGCGAGGGCACTGTTCTACTGAAGCTCATTTCAACTTAAAGCTTATAGTATCAGCATATTGCTAACAGCCAAACATATACCGCTTACCCATGGTAGAAGTAATTTGAGAAGTTAATTTTCAAATGTAGTATTTTTTTTTCATCTTGCAGGGATTAGTGACAATAGTGTTGTGGGACTGTTAGACAGCGTTTTTTAACTTTTACGAATTGTATTTTTTGAACAATCTTACTAGATTTTGGCAAGATCTTTAAAGACTATTAAACAGTGTGTGTGGAAGTAGTTTTGACCAGGTATACCACTTTCTCAGGCCCTATAAATGAATGTCTACAGGCAAGCTCACATGATATGAATGGACTTTACTCAACAATATGAATAACAGACAAACGCTTTTGATTATAGACGATGAGCCCAGTATTTGTAAAATACTGGAACATTTTCTGAAAAAGGACTTCAACGTAGTGATCAAACATGATGGGTCTGAAGGTATGCTTTGGCTTGAACAAGGCAACGAAACGGATCTGATTATTGCGGACTTGAACATGCCAAACCTGAGTGGAAAGGAGTTTCTCCGTGTGGCAAAAGCGAGTAATCTCTATGCAGATATTCCTGTAGTTATTCTTTCCGGATCTGACGAAAGTAGCGAGCGGATTCAGTGTCTGAATCTCGGAGCAGACGACTTTATGCTGAAGCCATTCAATCCGATGGAGGTACAGGCAAAAATAAATGCTATACTGCGCCGAAGCAGAAGATTTTCGTAACTAACGATCCTTCCTATCAACATCATGGAATTGAAGCAACTGCATTCAATAGATACCCCTGATACAAAAACTCCTCCCTCGGCGACTTACAGGGTTGCCT
>DASYHR010000349.1:0-2593 GCA_035998385.1 Dyadobacter sp.
ACACTTTTGGTAAAAATACATTTGGTGCCACCTTCGTAGCAGAACGGCAGGAAGAACGTGATCAGGAGCAATGGGTTCACTCGGTACCTTCTACGAACGTGTTACCACTGGTTTACTTTGCCAATATGGATACGTACGATGACAAGGATAATCAGCTTGCACGTATAGGGTATATCGGTAGGGTTAATTATGACTATGCAGGTAAGTATTACTTTGAAGCATCAGCCCGTCGCGACGCTTCATGGAAATTTGCTCCGGATCGTCGTATAGGTTATTTCCCGTCTGCATCAGCCGGATGGCGCGTAACAGAAGAGCAGTTCATTAAAAACATAATCGGCGAGCGAAGCATACTGGATGATCTCAAAATTCGCGCTTCTTATGGTGTTTTGGGTGATGATGACATCGGAATCGGTCCTTATGACTATTTGCCGGGTTACAACTATAATCAGGGTAATGCGATTTTGAGTGGGAATGCGATAGTTACATCTCGGGACAAAGGTCAGATTATCAACAATATATCCTGGTTCAAAAGTAAGATTTTTGATGTCGGAGCAGACTTCTCGCTGTTGGGTACGAAGCTAGTCGGAACGGTAGACTATTTTCATCGTTTGAGAACAGGCCTACGTGGCAGAAAATATGATATTTTGGTTCCAAGTGAATTGGGATATGCTCTTCCTGATGAGAATGTTAACAGTGATTCACAACGCGGCTGGGAAGGATCTTTGACTTACAATAGCAAGGCAGGCGATGTTTCTTATTCAGTTGGCGGGAACGTGTCATTTGCCAGAAGCAAGTTTGAAGCATCTTACAAACCGATCTTTAACAACTCCCTTGATCAGTATCGAAACTCTTCAGAGGGCAGATATAACAACATTTTCTGGGGGTATGAGACGATAGGACAGTTCCAGTCGCAGCAGCAGATTAACGAGTACCCTGTCAATATTGACGGACAAGGAAATCGCACACTATTGCCGGGAGATCTGATTTACAAAGATATCAATGGTGATAATGTAATCAGTGGCGAAGATGTTAGACCGATCGGCTATACAGAAAGCGGTCAGCCGAATATTAATTTTGGGTTGAACCTGGCGGTAAGCTGGAAAGGATTTTCTTTCAATGCTGATTTCTCTGGCGGTGCTATGTATTCATGGAATCAGAACTGGGAGCAAAGATGGGCTTACCAGAACGACGGAGCTTTGAACAGTATTTTCCTTGACAGATGGCATCGTAAAGATCCGTTCGATCTGAACAGTGAATGGATTCCAGGCAAATATCCTGCGCTGCGCTACAATGACGGAGGGCACAGCAATTACAACAGAAACTCTACTTTCTGGTTGCACAACGTGAAATACATCCGTGCAAGAACGATCGAGTTTGGCTATTCACTTCCAAAATCTGTCCTGGAAAAAATCAAGATGCAGCGTGCCCGGGTTTACATCAACGGCTATAACCTGTTCTCCATTGACAATCTGAAAGAGTTTGGAGTAGACCCTGAAATTGCAGACGGTAACGGGCTTCAATACCCTCAGAATAAGTTTGTTAATGTTGGTATAAGTCTGTCAATCTAAAATATTTAACGACGTCGAAATGAAAAAGATATTCTATATAATTACAACGATCATGCTCGCTTTGAGCACCGGATGTAATGACGACACTTTCCTGGATCGGCCGCCTACAGGTCTTCTTTCAGAGGAACAGGTCTGGGGAGATGAGGGCCAGGTTTTATCTTTATTGGGAAACCTTTATAACCGGTATTACGATATAGCATCTGTAAAAAACTGGGAAAGCCTCGGCATGTACAATGAAGCTTTTTTCTCGAACGCAGGAAGTTATGGAATGTTCCAGTCTAGCGGTTGGGGTTATGGAAACGACTTTACCTGGGATTACGGCTATATCCGGGAAATGAATATGTTTATCCAGAAATGTACTGCTGCGGATAAACTGAGTGCGGAGGTAAAGGACAGATTCCTTGCAGAGGCACGTTTCCTGAGAGCATCTTATTATTTCGAAATGGTAAAACGCGAAGGCGGTGTCCCTTTAATTCTGGAACCACTGACCTAGGATTTCAGCGGGGATCCGTCGTACTTAAGGTTTCCGCGTGCTAAAGAGTCTGAAGTTTATGACTTTGTCATCAGTGAAGCAGAGGCGATCAAATCGAAAGTACCTGCCAACGTGGGCGAAAAATCCAGGGTGACCAAAGGGGCTGTGCTGGCAATGGAAGCACGTGCAGCGCTATATGCAGCATCCATTGCGAAGTATGGAGTGAATACACCTGCTGTTACGCTTCCAGGCGGAGAAGTTGGTATACCATCCAACCTGGCCGCCGGCTATTACACAAAGGCTTTGACTGCCGCAAAGGAAGTGATCAGCGGAGGTGCAGGAGCATATGCTCTTTATGCCAAAAAGCCTGACTTGTCTGAAAACTTCTCCAGTATTTTTTACGATAAAGCCAATAATTCAGAGGTCATTTTCGTGGATGATTTTAAGCTGAAAAGTGGGAAAGTACACGGCTTTACAATAGCAAATCAACCTCGCTATGGTGCGGAAGAAGAGGAAGGCGGCCGTTTGAATCCTTCTTTGAATTTTGTGGAGG
>DASYHR010000417.1:0-1549 GCA_035998385.1 Dyadobacter sp.
GATTGAAGAGTAGATGTATGGTACGTCTTTTGTAAGCTCCTTATTTTGCATCTATCGATTTCTGTATAATGGGACAAAAAGTATTAATCACCGGCGGAACCGGTCTTATCGGCAAACGCCTGACCGAATTACTTCTTCAAAAAGGTTATGAGGTTGCACTTTTGAGCAGAAGTAAAAAAGAGATTCCATCGGTGAAAGTCTATCAATACGATACTGAAAAGGGTTATATTGAAGATGGTGCACTCACCAATACGAGCCATCTTATACACCTTGCCGGCGCAGGTGTGGCCGATGAGCGCTGGACTGAGGAGCGGAAAAAGATTATTCTTGATAGTCGCATCAAACCTGTTGAGCTCATCAACCAAAAGCTGAAGGAACAAAACATCAATCTGAAATCCTTTGTATCAGCATCTGGAAGTAGCTATTATGGTGAAGATTCCGGAGATAAACGTAACACAGAAAAAGACCCGCCCAACAATGACTTTCTCTCGTACGTGACTGTAGAGTGGGAAAAAGCAGCTGATATCATTGCGCAAACGGGCGTGCGAACCGTCAAACTGAGAACAGGGATAGTGTTAAGTAAAGATGGAGGCGCGCTTGAAAAAATGGCTCAGCCTGCGCACTTCGGGTTTGGCGCTCCGCTTGGTTCCGGAAAACAATGGATATCGTGGATTCACCTGGATGACCTTTGCCACATGTATATTGCGGCAATAGAAAATGAAAACTGGCAAGGCGCGTACAACGCGATCGCACCAAACCCCATCACCAATGCGCAGCTAACCGATCTCATTTGTAAAGTCCTTCATCGCCCGCAATGGCTGCCCAACGTCCCGGCTTTCGCACTCAGACTGGTATTCGGCGAAATGGCCAACGTAGTGCTGGGAAGCAGTTATCTGGTTAATGAACGTATAGCAAATGAAACGGATTTTAAATACCAGTTCACAGATCCGGAGTTGGCACTGCAGGATATTTTTGGAAAGAAGTAAAAACAAGTTTATTCTTCCTCCTCACTTTGCACAGGATTCACTTGCACAGTTGCAAGCCACTTGTCTCTTTGTAATCCGGCTTTAAAATCATCCAGCTCGTTGAGTTGAATATTGCCATTGGCAAAAATGGTCATTTGCAACCCGACAAATGAAAGTGCTTCGTTCAACCTTTCATCCAACGGGATGTTGCCATAGATACAATCCTTCCAATACCATCCCAGGGATTCGCCTGCTACTTCTTCAGCAATATCAATATAATCCTGAATGGTATATCCGACAAATGGCTTTCCAAATCGCGACCAGAGCAATCGCATAATATCGTCCAGTGAATGAACATGATCTGTTTTCTTTCTGATGTAAAGATCCAGAATCAAAGCAGCCAAAGCACCTTTATGGTATACTGAAACCTTTCTGTCGGGTATACCTTTTTCATATCCGTCAAGCCACAAATCAAACGAAGATTCCACCAGCGACTGCCTGGCTGCTCCGCTATGTTCAAAGTGGCGTTTCATGTACACCTGTAATTCTTTCAGATACGCCTCCTGATCAAACACCCCCGAGCG
>DASYHR010000423.1:0-3992 GCA_035998385.1 Dyadobacter sp.
CTCAAATTCAGTATTGATAATGTATACAGCATTTCTTTCATTAGCGGCCAGGTCAGGGTTAAAGACGAAATCAGGATCATTGGCCACCTCCAGAATTTCATCTCCATTTGCAGTTCCTGTTGTGAATCGTTTTTGAACAGTCACAGCTGCTGCAAAGTTGGCGAATGTGGCTGCTTGTTCTACCGATATACCTGCCGCCATACACAGCGCCACCGCACTGATCACTGTATCGCCCGCTCCGACTGTATCCAGTTTTCCTTTTAATTGAATGCCGGGAATATGGTAATCTCCGTTTTTGTCAAAGGATAGAATACCGCGGTCTCCGCAGGTGACGATGACTGGTTTTTGCTTTACATTAAAAATCGCCCGACCCCATTCTTTCAGGTCTGATAACGATACAGCGTCGTCAAATTTTTTATTGACCAAGGCTGCAATTTCCCTGTCATTTGCTTTCAGATAGGTGCCGTTGATGCGGCTGTTGAAGTGGCGTGAATCCAGAATGACGATTTTGTCAGGATACCTGGCAATTAATGCATTGACTGACTCAATGAATGAATCATTGGAAATACTTCCTGTAACCTGCTGATTAAAGATAAGTGCATCGCATTCCTGTAAAGCCTTTTCTATAGAAGTCAGCAATAAGGTCTCCGTTTCGTTGCTCCTTTTATTATAAGAACCGAAATCAATTCTGGGCTGCTCACTTCCGTCAAAGTGTCGTTTCAGATAAGTATAAGTATCAAAATTTTCTTGTTGAATAAAAAGAGAAGAGGTATCGGCACCCGCTTGCTGTAGTTGTGCTGTGAGTTCGCGTCCGTGCATATCATCGCCGACAGTCCCGATAACGCGAATTAACTCCGGCTTTAAGGCAGAGATATTGGCAACAACATTGGCAGCTCCACCGGGAGAGTAATATTGTTTCCGCACAGTTTCAGTCATCAATCCTGTTTCTATGGATACTTCTGATGCGTCAGGATCCATGACCCAATAACAATCGAGGCAAAAATCACCGTACACAGCGATTTTGACAGATGCTATTTTTTTAAGTATTTCTTCAATCTGACTTTGCATCATGGAAATGTCCCGGGTTTAGGCTTAAGTCTGAGAAAGAGACTTGTTTGTACCTATATACTTGCGATGTAAAAGGGAGGGCTATTGAAAATACAATCTGTATGAGAAATAAACGGGATTTAGAAATGTCAGATGTACGGTTATTTGATATGAAATGTTCTTTCGAAAGGCTTGATAATGAGCAAATATGACCTGTTTGCTAAATTATTGTTACTGATTTGTTAAATAAAACAGCTTTGCGCAAAATGAAGATATTTTTACGCAAGTTGCGATTCAAAATCAAAAATCATCAGGTACATTTATCATCAGAAATTCATGACGCCGCACAAAACAAAACATTAGGGCATTTTTTAATGGCAAAATTTAAGATTGCCCAATAAGTGTTTTGTGATATTTTATAAATCAATTGACTTGTTTTCCGGTATAGTATATTGTTAAGTTTTATTCTGTATCATATTCATTAAATATAATTATAAAAAGAATAAACTAAATTATAATACAGTTGCGGACTGCTATTTTAAATAATTGAACAAAACTATTTTATTGATTAAACCCTTACTACTGTGGCCTATCCTGACGAAAGTATTCTGACAAAAGTGATCCAGGGTGATGAAAACGCCTTCGCGGAACTGTATAATTATTATAAGTCTCCGGCCCTACGGTTTACAACCTCTTTGCTTAAAGACGATGAGGAGGCTGAAAATATGGTTCAGGATGTGTTTTTGAAGATTTGGATCAAGCGTGCGCATATCAAACCGGAGTATAATTTCAGCTCGTATCTGTTCACTTGCCTGCGCAATATGGCATTTGACTATTTCAAAAAGATGGAAAAAAGCGAACAGCTTCGGAAGCAGTTTATGGAAGGAATGACACTTTTTGCAGATGAAGAACGTGAAGAGAAGGAAAGGAGAATCAGCCTGGTTCAAAACGCAGTGGAATCACTTTCTGTGAAGCGTAAGCTGATTTTAAAGCTTAATATAGAAGAAGGGAAGTCTTATCAGGAGATTGCGGAATTTTTAAGGATCTCAAAAAACACGGTAAAGAATCAGCTGGTGAAAGCCAAGCAAATACTTCGCGAAAAGATGGATGTTGTTACTGCCTGAAGGTATTGTGAAATGAAATGATGTAATTGCAAGAGCGAAACGGGAGCTGGCCAACTCCCGTTTCGCTCTTACTTATGCTATTTGCCACTTGCTGCAATAACAACGATTACCAGGTTTATCCCAAAACCGATTCCCCAGTTGGTCCAAACTTTCTTCTGTTTAATTTTCTTTGCCTTTTTCGTATAGGCAGCATGGTAGTCACCCTGTCTGAAAAGCGTTTCATCAGGATATCCCAGGTTTTGCAGTTTTGGCGTTGTCGCTGATGAAGCGATAGCAGGAATTAATCCTATCAAAGGAGAAACAAGGCTGGCTATTAATGTACCTGTTGCAGCTCCTTTGTATTTCTTGTAATTTTTTTCTGCGTCAATCTGACCCTTTACCGATAGGTTTTCATTTGGTAAGAGAGTGTATAACGGTTCTTTTTGCGTTGTAACCGAGGAGTCAGGTGCAAAATCCTGAGCATGGATGCCGAGCGAGAAAAGGAAGATTGTAAAGAGTGGTAGAAGAAATTTCATACGCGTAACTTAAATAATGATAGATGAGTCAGAGTCGAAAATTAGGTAAAAAAAAACTGTCAATTGCTCGATTTGACAGAATAAAAGTAGAAATAATTCTATGATAGGTAACGCAAAAAGGGAGCAACTGTTCCCTTTTTGCTCTAATCTCCTGATAGCAAACAAACTATTGCTTATTCAGACAGTTCATTTTGTTTGCTTTTGATAATAAAAAACAACCCTAAAATAACCGCAGGGATACTTAGTATTTGTCCCATATTCAAAGCGTAGTCTGCTTCAAAAGCTTCCTGGTTCTCTTTAAGGAACTCATATAGAAAACGAAGTGTAAATACCCACACGAAAAATACACCTACCAGTAGTCCGCGTGGGGTTTTTGTCTTGTACTTATTCCATAATGCATACAAAATGAAGAATAATACCAGGCAGGAAATGGACTCATAAAGCTGAGCCGGATGCCTTGGATTTTGAGAAAATTCGGTGTTTTGCATGAATATAAAGCCCCATGGAACATCCGTAAGTTTACCTACGATTTCATGGTTCATCAGGTTTCCAAACCGTATAAAGCAACCTGTGAGTGCCACCACAATTACGATCCTGTCGGCTACCCATAGGAAGGTTTGTCCGGAAGAAGCCCGGGATCTCGAATAAAGTAATAGTCCGGTGATGATTCCGATAATGGCTCCATGGCTCGCCAATCCCGCATACGGTGGCATAATTACGTCCAATGGATTTTTAAACAGGACTTCAGGCTGATAAAAAAGGAAATGACCAATACGTGCTCCCAATACGGTAGAAATCACCATATATAAAGTAAGCGCATCAATATCCTCCTGAGGTTTGCCCTCTTTTTTAAAAATGTGCATCATGATCTGCTGACCGATCAGGAAGCCTGCTGCAAACAGGAGTCCATACCAGCGAACAGGAAATGGACCAAACCCTGCTATTTCAGGTATTGTAAAAATTTCGGGATTCACATCCCAGAGAATGTAGGAGATCATTGATGTATGATGTTAATGGGCAATAAAGCAAAGGGTTAATCTATCTCGATACAAAGATGAGGCAAAAATACGTACTGATTGATGTCGTCATATGATATTACAAACAAGAAGTTATATACTTGCCAGAACATAAGCCGGGCTGTTTGTGTTATGCAACCGAAGTTTTCAAGCAAGTCCCATCGTTACAAGTCATAAAATGAAATTCATACTCATAGGGCTGGTTCGTATATACCAGGGGGTTTTGTCTCCCTATCTGCCCAATTCCTGTCGCTATACACCTACCTGTTCGCAGTATATGATTCAGGCTG
>DASYHR010000426.1:0-2741 GCA_035998385.1 Dyadobacter sp.
CAATCAATTTTTACAATAAAGCAAACGAAGTTTCAGAATTGGCAAGGAGAAGTCTGATCGGTTTCGTACCTCAGGAATATGCTTTTTACCATGAACTGACGGCAAGGCAAAATCTGGATTACTTCGGAGCGATGTACAATCTGAAGCAGGCGGATCTGATTGAACGACGTGAGGAGTTGCTTGAAGTGCTCGGACTTACAAAAGCTGCTGATAAACGGGTGGGTACTTTTTCGGGTGGAATGAAACGGCGGGTAAACCTGGCTATTGGTATTATTCATCGTCCCGGAATTTTGTTCCTCGACGAGCCGACGGTAGGGGTGGATGTACAGAGCAAAAATGCGATTATCAGGTATCTGCAGCAGTTGAATCGGGCGGGCACCACCATTATCTATACTTCGCATCATATGTCCGAGGCCGAAGAGTTTTGCAACCGCATCGCATTGATTGATCACGGAAAAGTGATTTCACACGGGGGATTGGCGGAGTTGAAAACTACAAATCAGGTCACCGATTTGCAGTCACTTTTTATCAAACTGACGGGAGAGGCGTATAGAGATTAGCAATATGTTTAAAGTTTATGCATCTGTAAAAAAAGAATTTCTGTTACTGATCAACGATAAAGTTGGTCTGGCGCTGATGTTTCTGATGCCGTTATTACTGGTTTTTATCATTACAATCATTCAGGACAGCGTATATAAAGTTGTGAATGAGAATAAAATTCCGCTTTTGGTCATGAACAGTGACAGAGGGGAATTAGGCAAAAAGCTGACAGACGTACTGACTTCATCCGGTTTGTTTGAAATCGATGAGTTAAATGGGGCAGATGCCCATGTATTAAAAGAAGAGTTGCTGGCAAGAGGGAAGATGATTGCCTTACATATTCCGGCTTCATTCTCTGCTGGCCTGGAGTCTAATGCCGGTGACGTAAGCAGGATTTTGATGAAAGATTTGGGTTTGGAATCAGACTCGAGCTCAGCGGAAACCGTCAGTATTCCCTCTATTACCTTCTGCAGTGATCCGGTATTGCAGGAGAATTATACGTATTCGGTCATGGGAGTAATCCAATCCTATCTCAGTGTGATCGAAAATTCGCTGATGATTGACAACATGTATGCCGAAATGGATCTTGGAGACAAGTCCGGCGTACTGAAAGAGCGGATGATCGAAAATCGTGTGAAGATTAATAAGGTGGTTGCTACGAACAACAAGTCGATGGCTGTGCCTAATTCTACCCAGCACAATGTCCCGGCCTGGACGATCTTCGCCATGTTTTTCATGGTGGTGTCTCTGGGAAGTAATATAGTGAAGGAAAGGGTGAACGGTAGTTTTCTCAGGTTGAAAACAATGCCTTCCAGTTTCATGCTGGTCATGTTTGGAAAGATGAGTGTATATCTGGCTGTTGCGGTTGTTCAGGTCATTCTTACCTTTTCCATGGGAATATGGATACTGCCGATGCTCGGTCTGCCGAAACTGACTTTGCCCGGTAATTTGCCTGCTTTTGCATCGGTTATTTTTATGAGCAGTATGGCTGCGGTAAGTTATGCGCTGATGATCGGCTCTATTGCGAAAACTCAGGAACAGGCTAATGGTTTTGGGGCCGTATCTATTATCATATTCGGTGCGATAGGTGGAATACTGGTTCCTACTTTCGTGATGCCATCCTACATGCAAATGGTAAGCAACTTTTCCCCGCTACATTGGTGTCTGGAAGGATTTTATATACTGTTTCTGAAAGGTGGCAGCTGGGCTGAGTTGTGGGGAGTATTTGTATTTCTCGGCATATTTATACTCATTTGCCAACTTTGCACCTATTTTAAGTTGAAGATTGAAAAGATCATCTGAATGCTGATGCTGTATTTACGATCAGCGGAAATTTCAAAATTTTAAATTACTGTTAGAAATTACGTTACCATGGATATTGAAAGTTTAAAGCCGATTCTTAAAGGACAAATTGTACAATACCTCAATTTGCTGGACATTAATCCGGATGATATTAAAGATGATGAGCCGCTTTTTGGCGGTGACCTTGGTTTGGATTCTATTGATTCGCTGGAGCTCGTAGTTTTGCTTGAGCGCGAGTATGGAATCAAAATCAATAACCCTGCTGAAGGAAGAAAAATATTGATTGATGTGAACCACATGGCTGCCTACATTCTGGCCAATACCAAAACTGCCTGAGTAAATGAGCCGTGTGATCGTAACAGGAATGGGAATTATCAGCGCAGCCGGAAACGATGTCTCTGCTAATTATGACAGTTTGTGCCAGGGGAAAAGTGGCGTGGGCAATGCGATCCATTTCGAGTCGGCTTACACGGCAAGTCTGCCATTTGGCGAGGTAAAGCAAAGTACGGAGCACCTACTTGAAACATTGGGAGTTCCTGACCAAAAAGGATATACCCGTACTGACTTGTTGGCACTTGCTGCTATGACTGAGGCAGTGCGCCACGCAGCATTGACAAATGAAGAACTCTCCAGTTACGATACTGCACTAATTTCTGCCAGTACTGTAGGGGGTATGTGTCTTACCGACCAATTGTATCAGGATGCTAACCTGCGGTCGGGCGGTTCGGAGTATTTGGAATCCTACGGATGTGCTTCGCACACCATTCAGCTTGCCAGGCATTTCGGGATGCGGGGATATACCAATACTATTAACACAGCTTGTTCTTCCTCGGCAAATGCGATTATGCTGGGAGCGCGTCTGATTAAATCCGGTCGGGTGAAACGGGCTGTTGTCGGCG
>DASYHR010000466.1:0-5978 GCA_035998385.1 Dyadobacter sp.
AACCCGGAAATACGAATGAGTTGGTAGCCAAAATCCTTTTTTACAAAGAAAACCCGGGATTGAGTCGTACGCAAGGCGAAAATGGCTTTGTATTTGTGCAGCAACATTTTGACCGTACCGAGCTGGCAAAGCAATATTTGAATTATCTTGTCGGAATCTGAAAGCGGCTTTTTCGCTTTACATATCAATTATTGAATTTATGGTAAACTTCAGAAATATACATCCCAGAAAACGGGTTGCGCTTGTTGCACACGACAACCGCAAAGCAGAACTCATGGAATGGGCCTATGCAAATCGTGAAATGTTGGCAAAAATGGAGTTGTACGGAACAGGAACAACCGGGAAATTATTGGAAGAAACGCTGGAGCAGCCGGTAATTCGTTTATTGAGCGGTCCGCTTGGAGGTGACCAACAGGTAGGTTCGATGATTGCTGAGGAGAAAATTGATCTGCTGATTTTTTTCTGGGATCCGATGTCTGCGCAACCACATGACCCGGATGTAAAAGCTTTACTGAGATTATGTGTGGTATGGAATATTCCCGTTGCTTCTAACCGTGCTACTGCCGACTTTATGTTTACTTCGCCTTTAATGGACGAGGAATATGTGGCCAGCCAGATCGACTATAGCACGTATTTGAACCGGAAAGTGTGAACTGAATTACGTATTGGCGGGTTTTCTTTGAAAGTATTTACCCGATGAAAAACGTAGCAGAATTATTCACTTTACCGGTTACCGAGTCGGCTTATTCTTATGCCGATTATATGTTGTTGATGGAAAAAGTTGTTGCTGAAAACAGAACAACCGGTCCGAAACAATCAGACGATCTGAGTTATTATACAAAGCTCAACCTGGCACGTATGCAAAGGTTGAACAAAAAAGTAACGGTCAGCGAAGAGTTGAGAGACCATGTGAGTCAGATCAGCGTTCCGCAAACCTGGTATATCCTCACAGAAGCGTGGTGTGGCGATGCCGCACAGAACATTCCGGTGTTGGCGGCGGCTGCATTATCCAATCCTTCGATTACAGTGAAATTGCTTCTTCGTGACGAAAATCCTGCATTGATGGATGCGTACCTTACCAATGGTGGTCGTTCGATCCCAAAACTCATTGCAGTAGATCAGGAATTTAATGAGCTATTTACCTGGGGGCCACGGCCTGCCGGTGCTCAGGAATTGATGTTACAACAAAAGGAGAATCCTGCTAAAACTGTGAAAGAGTTTGTTGAAGATATCCAGCGCTGGTATATCGCTGACAAAACGGAGTCTGTACAGAAAGAAATGGTGGAGATTCTGGAAGGAGTATTCGCAGAAAAGTAAGTTTTTAACCGGATTAGTCTATCTTTGTAATAGGCTGTTTTTGTTATCATTTTCATTTCAACAGAGATGAGAAATGCAGTCAGGAAGAACAATTGTGCACCGATTACGAGAGCTTACCAACATTGTCTACATACTTCAAAAACATATCAGAAGGGATTAGTACCACGGTTAAAGGCATGCAGCTGACTTTGCGTCACTTGCTGAAGGCTACCCGGCGGCGTACTAAAACAGATATCCGGTCAGACAACTTTTTTGACTTGCAGGACGGGCTTGTCACAATGCAATACCCGAAGGAGTCTATTGCAATCCCTGACAATGGGCGATACAGGCTTCACAATGAGATGGATGACTGCATTGTGTGTGACAAATGTGTGAAGGTTTGTCCGGTAGATTGTATTGAAATTGAGCCTATTAGGGCAATTGAAGAAGTAGGAAGAGCTTCCGACGGGTCTCCGATTCGTCTGTACGCGGCGCGGTTCGACATAGACATGGCCAAGTGCTGTTATTGCGGATTATGTACGACCGTTTGCCCTACCGAATGCCTTACCATGACCAAAACCTTCGACTACAGCGAGCTGGATGTGAGGGATATGGTGTATAACTACTCCAATCTGACGACCGAGCAAGCCGACGAAAAACGGATGTTGCTCGAGCAGTTCCAGAAGGAGAAGGAGGCATTAAAAGCGGCACAGAAAGCCGATGCAACTGCTGCACCGGTTGAAGCACCAAAACCAAGACCGGCGTTTAAGCCTACTATCAAACCTAAAACCGAGGAAGTGGTAGCGAAGGAGGAAACGCCTGCGGCTCCGGCTAAACCTGCGTTCCAGCCAAGGAAACCGGTGATTCCACCTGTTACGACTAAAACAGAGGAGACTGAACTTCCAATTGAAGCAGAAAAGAAACCTGCTCCGAAACTTCCGTTTAAGCCTTCGATGAAGCCTAAGGTTGAAGCTGCTCCAAAAACAGAAGCGGAATCAGCAGCTGAATCATCTGCAGAACCTGTCGCAGCCAAGCCAGCTTTCCGTCCAACGATGAAGCCTAAAGTTGAAGCTGCTCCAAAAACAGAAGAGGAATCAGCGCCTGAGTCATCTGCGGAACCTGTAGCATCCAAGCCAGCTTTCCGTCCTACGATGAAACCGAAAGTTGAAGCTGCTCCAAAAACAGAAGATGAATCAGCGCCTGAGTCATCTGTGGAACCTGTAGCATCCAAGCCAGCTTTCCGTCCAACGATGAAACCTAAGGTTGACGCTGCTGCAAAAGTGGAAGAGGAATCAATACCAGAATCATCTGCTGAGCCTGTAGCATCCAAGTCAGCTTTCCGTCCTACGATGAAGCCTAAGGTTGAAGCTGCTCCGAAAGCAGAAGAGGAATCAGCACCGGAGTCATCTGCGGAACCTGTAGTATCCAAGCCGGCTTTCCGTCCTACCATGAAGCCCAAGGTTGGGGCTACTCCGAAAGTAGAAGAGGAATCAGCGTCGGAGTCATCTGCGGAACCTGTGGCATCCAAGCCAGCTTTCCGTCCTACGATGAAGCCTAAAGTTGAAGCTGCTCCGAAAGTGGAAGAAGAATCAGCGCCTGAGTCATCTGCAGAACCTGTATCTGCCAAGCCAGCTTTCCGTCCTACGATGAAGCCGAAAGTAGTTCCAACGGAGGAGGTCAAAGCGGAAGCGAGTGAATCGGAAGAAAAGGCAAATAGTATTGAAAATCCTGAGGAACCGGTGAAAGCCAAGCCAGCATTCCGGCCAACGATGAAGCCCAAACCTAAACAGGATTAACCAGATTGATATTGATGGAAGCAGTTGCGTTTTATAGCTTTTCAGTACTTGCCATAGCGTCGGCACTCTTTATTTTATTCTCCAGAAACCTCATTTACGGTGCTTTTGCACTGTTTCTGGCATTTCTTGGTGTAGCTGCTTTGTATGTATTGGCAGGAGCTGACTTCCTGGCTGTGACCCAGATTATGGTTTACGTTGGGGGTATACTGGTGCTGCTGATCTTTGGAATCATGCTTACACAAAAAGTTAATAAGCAGTCGGAACAGGAAATTCACAATAGAGTAGAGGTGCTTACTTCCCGTGGATTGGCCGGATTTCTGGTGGGTTCAGGCATGTTTATGTTTTTGGTTTACATCATTATCGATGCCCGTTTCAAAATGCAGGGTGAGGTCATCATCAGTAATTCTACCATACGAACCATCGGTGTGGAACTGATGACGAGTCATTTGTTACCGTTTGAAATTGCTGCCATATTGTTATTGGTGGCGTTAGTGGGTGCCGCGTATCTTGCACTAAACCGAAACCCTGCCTGATGAATACCATACCTCTCGAACATTATCTATTTGTCGCCGCAGCGTTGTTCTGTATAGGTTTGGCTATATCCATTACCAAAAGACATTTTATTGGAATTCTGCTTGGCATCGAATTGATGTTGAATTCTGTCAATATCAACCTCATCGCTTTCAGCCGGCACGATCCTGAGAGATTGAGCGGACAACTTTTTGCACTCTTCGTAATCGTAGTGGCGGCTGCAGAAGTTACTGTGGCGTTGGCAATCATTTTACGTGTATATGGGCATTACAAAAGCGTAGATCCTGATGAGGTGAAGGAACTGAAAAATTAGCAATACATTTGCTGCTTCGTTACCTATAACCCCATCTTTATGAACTGGATATTTCTCGTTCTTGCTTTCCTGATCGGTATTTCCAATGCAGTGCAGTCCGGTGTTAATGCCCAGCTCCGGGAATCTATCAACAATCCCATACTCGCAGGTGTCTCCTCTTTTTTTGTAGGACTCGTTATTTTACTGATTGTCTTTGCCTGCTTCAATCACGATCCCATTCCTAAAATCAGTGATTTCAAACAAATACCTCCCACCCGTTTTCTCGGTGGGGCACTGGGCGCATTTTATGTGATCACCGTTATTTTCATCGTGCGCAAAATTGGAACATCCAATATGATGTGTCTGGTCATTGCCGGACAAATGGCGACCGTAATGACCATCGACCACTTCGGATTACAAGGGTTTGCAGTACATCAAATCACGCTTCCCCGTTTGGCAGGTGCAGTTTTACTGGTGGCAGGAGTTGTATTGATTTTGAAGAATTGATCAGAAGGTTAAACCAAAACCAACCTTGAACGAGCCCATCCGTTTTGTGCCGGATTGATATCTTATCAAATTCCAACTTTGGGTTCCGGATATGTCGATAAATGCATTTCGGAATAAAGTTTGCTGATATCCGTATGTAAAACCTGCGCCCAAATGTCGTTTGCTTCCATAATTAGGATCATTGAAATAGACGTAGTCTGCTGCGGGACCTGCATAAAAACCGGATAAATTATTTCCACCACGTCCTTTACGAATACTGTGTTTTTGCAAGAAGTAATATCTGACTTGTACCGACGACCGAAACTGAGAAAAGTTGGAATTATAAATCTCTGAGTTAAATATGGATGTAAAAGCCATTCGGAGATAATCACCTGATAGTTGTGTGTTGACTGAAACCGGTGAATTACCAAGTTTTCTCTCGTATGCGAGCCCGAGCGAGATGCTTGTGGTGTGGCTTATTTTTACTGTTGGCCAAAAGACTTTCCATTGGCTGTAAACGACCTCATCGCAGCGAAATACATCGCAGGCTGAAATGTGTTCTGCTTTTTTCCAGTCACCAAAAGCGAAGCCCAGGGTTGTTCTGGTAGAAATCTCGAAATCGTTTATTTTTCTGTAAACATTTGCGTAATTGTATGGGTTATCATGATAGTACACACCCGCAGCAAAGTCAAGCACTCCATTATTAAGGAACCTTCTTTGCATGCCAAATTCAACACCTAGTCTCATTCGGTTTGAATAATAGTCATCCCAGTTGTTTTCTGCTATAACAGCCAGGTAATTCCCGCTGAAATTGTTGGCACTTCTGCCTTCTGCGATCCTGCGATTCATGTCGAAATACCAGCGTCCCTGGAAACTTGCTGCCAGGTTTCCCCGCCAGCCCGAGCTGGACATCCAACTACCGGTAGTTTTAACATTTGCTCCCAACGAAATAGAAGGAGTTAATTTAAACTCATAACCGGCAGTGAGCCAACCGGCCTGAATCCCGGAGCCGCCAAATTCAAAGCGACCAACCGGATAGAATTCCATCCCAATTTTAAACATATGCCTCGTGGGCACTTTGGTCATAAATACATTTTCATATCTGTCAATAAAGCGTTGTTTGACAAGCGTATCTTCCGTAACAGAATAGGTGATCGGAGCTATATCCTGAGCCATTGACTGAAGACATAACATGCTGGCTATAATTGATAATGGTATTCTCATGGCGGTTAGACTTAAATATGAACGGGTTGTAAACGGCTGGCTTTTTTCTGTAGGTGATAGAACATATTGCCCATCTGGTCGCTGATCCATTTGATTTCCAGTATGATCTGTCTGTTGCTTTTGGTGAAGTGCCGGTTTTGCGGCTCGCTGGAAAGTAAGCTGTCAAGCCTTTGCAATCTTTGCGAAGAAAAGTGATTTCTCTTGATCAGCCTGTTTTCAAAACTTTCAGCCAGGTCATCCTGATACAGCCATTCTTGTCTGATGTATTGGAATGTGTTTTGCACAAACGACATATTACCCAGTCGATAATTTCTTAACAGGACAGACAAATGTTGATTAATACTGATCCATCT
>DASYHR010000468.1:0-2634 GCA_035998385.1 Dyadobacter sp.
CAGGGATACCTGAAAGCTAAAAGCGACCGGATTCGGAAAGTGCAACAGGATGCACTGGAAGAAGGGGCGTGGATTCAGTTTTTGGTTACATTGAAATTCTGGATCGATGACGAATCACTGGGTTTTGAAAAAACTGATTTGTTTATAGAAAAATCAATCAGAGCCACTTTTGATCTGATTGACACTACACCACTAGAAAGTGTGATTGATTTTGGTAAATTTTTAATTAAAGAGAAACTGAAGTAGGATGGAGACTATTGATAGAATCCCCACTTCTAAAATTCAGCGCGCCAGCAAACTGATTACGACGGGTGTCAAGATCGGGGGGAATTATTTAAAATATTACGGCGAAAAGATCACAAATCCGGAAGCAGCAAGGGATAATTTGAATGCCAACAACGCTGAGGATATATACGACGGGCTGAAAAACCTGAAGGGCAGTGCGCTGAAGTTTGCGCAGATGCTGAGTATGGAAAAGAACTTCCTGCCGCAGGCGTATGTGGAAAAGTTCTCGTTGTCGCAGTTCTCTGTTCCGCCGCTGTCTGCGCCACTGGTGATCAAAACCTTCAGAAAGTACTTTGGTAAATCGCCTCAGGAAATGTTTGATACGTTTGACGCGCAGGCGATTAATGCTGCAAGTATAGGGCAGGTGCACAGAGCTACAGTCAACGGCAAACAGCTTGCTGTGAAAATACAATATCCAGGAGTTGCTGAGAGTATCTCATCTGATCTTGCCTTGGTGAAGCCTATTGCAATGTCGATGTTTAACATTCAGGCCAAAGATTCGGACAAATATTTTAAGGAAGTTGAAACAAAGCTTTTTGAAGAAACAGATTACCAGCTCGAGCTCGCCCAGAGTAACGAAATCTCTGCTGCCTGTGCGCACATCCCGAATATTCTTTTCCCCAAATATTATGCAGAATATTCCTGCGAGCGGGTTTTGACGATGGATTGGATGACAGGCAAACATTTGTCGGAGTGGTGCAAGGCCGGGTTTACGCAGGAGTCAGCCAATAAAGTAGGACAGGCGCTTTGGGATTTTTATATGTATCAGGTGCATCAACTCAAAAAGGTTCATGCGGATCCGCATCCGGGTAATTTTTTGGTGGATGCAAATGAAAACCTGATTGCGATTGATTTCGGATGTATGAAGGTCATTCCGGATTCCTTTTACAATCCCTATTTTGAATTGGCTGAAAGAGCAAAGCTGGATAACCCGGAGATCTACAAACAGAAAATGTTTGAGCTTGAAATGCTGTCTGACAAAGACACTCCGGAAGAGACGAAGTATTTTTCAGGCCTTTTTTATGAGGTCATATCGTTACTGACATTACCATTTCAATCGCCGACTTTCGATTTTGCTGATGAAAGTTTTTTTGCCAGACTGGCTGAATTGGGTGAGAGATATGCGAATGACAAGGAACTGAAAAAAATGAATGTGAACCGTGGTTCAAAACACTTTATCTATATGAACCGTACTTTCTTCGGCTTGTATAGTTTGTTGCATGATCTGAAAGCCAAAATAACAACGGGTTACTAACAGATATCGTTTTCGAAGTCTTAATATGTGCCGGACAACTGCAAAGTTGCCCGGCTTTTTTTGTAATAAATTTTCTCATTTTGTTACAACCATTTTTGCAACATGGGGTCTTATAGGAAACTCATACTCAACATGATGAAAACACTACTCCACTTTCTGCTATTACTGGTTGTAATGTCGTCTTGTCTTACTCAGGCAGAGGATGCTCCCATGAACGGCGTTCCTTTTGATGGCACCGGTTATAAACCGATCTACGCTACCGATGCTGAATTACATGATGTTGGTATTACAAGCTCAGAAGCATTACGCTCTCCAGGCAAAATTTATGTACTCGATCGCTATCTCTTTGTCAATGAGATGGGGAAAGGAGTGCATATCATTGACAATTCTGATCCTAAAAATCCTAAGAATCTGTCATTTATTTCCATTTTAGGTAACCATGATATTGCAGCAAAGGGAACCTGGCTTTACGCCGATAATGCTACTGATTTATTGGTATTTGACATCAGTGATCCCACCTCTCCCAAATTAAGCAAACGGATAGCAGATGCGATTCCTGTACAGAAATATCCTCCTTTCCAGAATATTTACTTCGAATGTGCAGACGATAAAAAAGGAACTGTCGTGGGATGGGAAAAAGTGACTATGGCGACCAGACCAAACTGTTTCAGATAACTGCATCGTAAACCTATTTACCCAAAGACATGAAAATTAAATCTGCTTCTCTCTCCGTAGTCGCCTTTGCAGCGCTTTTGCTATTTGGCGGTTGCGCTGGTGATTCTGCTAACTCCGAAATGAATCCGCAATCAGGTACAGGTGGATCAATGGCGCGTTTTGCCATCACAGGAAATACTTTGTACCTCGTTTCGAAAGAAACTTTGGAAGTATATGATATCAGCGATGCTTCCAACCCCGTAAAGGCGGTATCAAAAAATATGGGAATGGGGATTGAAACCATCTTTCCTTATCAGGACCATTTGTTTATCGGCGCAAATGACGGCATGTACATTTATAATAATCAGGCTCCGCAAAACCCGACTCTGCTTTCGAAATACACACATATTCAGTCGTGTGATCCTGTAGTTGTGCAGGAT
>DASYHR010000473.1:0-2487 GCA_035998385.1 Dyadobacter sp.
GAGATATAGCAAAAGAGATCGCCCGCAGTACGCAGGAACAGGGCGGGCTGATCACAGAACAGGATTTAGCCAATTGGAAGGTAAAAATTGAGGAGCCTTTGATGACCAACTACAAAGGTATCGAAGTATACAAAATGCAACCCTGGACACAGGGACCTGTGATGCTACAGGCACTTAACATGCTCGAAAATTTCGATCTGAAAGGAATGGGTTATAACTCTGCACGTTACGTACATACGCTGTACCAAACGATGAACCTTGCTTTTGCCGACCGTGATTTCTATTACGGGGATCCTGCCTTCGCTCCGGAAGAGCCGATGAGAGGGCTCCTGTCGAAGGAATATGCTAAAGAGCGTATCAAACAAATTGATTGGGAGAAGAACGATCCGAAGGTATTACCTGGTGATCCTTACCCATTTGAAGGAAAAACAAACCCATTTGCGCAGCAGATCAAAAACTGGGGCAACTTCCAGGCAAACACAAAACGAAATGCCAACGGACTCGATGAAAAATACATGGAAGAGTTCACGGCTGGCACCACTTCGGTGGAAGCTGCTGACGAAGAAGGCTGGGTTGTGTCCATCACACCAAGTGGAGGCTGGGTGCCTGCCTGCATCGCTGGTAATACAGGTGTAGGTTTAAGTCAGCGTATGCAATCATTTGTATTGGATCCCCGCGAAAACCCATTTAACGTCGTAGAGCCGGGTAAACGTCCACGCGTCACATTGACTCCAAGTCTGGCATTGAAGGATGGGAAACCGTTTCTTTCTTTTGCCAAGCAAGCCGGTGACGAACAGGATCAATTGCTGTTACAATTCTTTCTAAACATCGTTGAGTTTGGTATGACGGTGCAGGAAGCGGCTGAAGCACCAAGTTTCAAAACATTGCAAATGTACGCCAGTTTCGGAGCTCACGAAAAGGATCCGGGTGGGTTGATTCTGAACGAACAAATGCCCGACTGGACCAGAAAAGAGCTATCGAAAATGGGTTATAAAAATTCCTATCAACCTCGTACAAGCGGACCAATCAACGCCATTTACTTCGACTGGATTCACGGCACGATGTGGGGAGGCTCCAGCAACCACGGAGAAGATTACGGCATAGGCTGGTAGTCTTGTTTGCCAGGTTTTCTTTTTGCCACGGATGCACGGATTTCAATTCTTAATTTGAAGTATCAGTGAAAATTCGTGCATCCGTGGCTATAGAATTTTTGCTAAGTTTTCTTATTGCCACGTTTTTGCTTTGCCACGGATGCACGAATGGGCACGAATTTCAACTTTTAGTTTGAAGTATTAGTGAAAATCTGTGTATCCGTGGCAAAAAAAAAATACGTTGTACTTCACTGTTTCCATTTTATTGTCGGGCCTGAAACACCTTCCATCAGATTTTTAAATTCGGCTATATCTTCTGTAGTGAATGCCCGCTTCGGCATGATGTTCGCAGCTGCTTCAGTAGGTTTCACAAGAAAAAAATCCGCCGTCTCAACAATCGAATGAAACTTTTCCCATTCCATAAAATTTGAGAAAGACTCTCCTTTCATTCTGAATCCATTCCCATCCATCCTCACTCTTACTAGCTGTACATAAGGATTCTTGGTTTTGATCAAATTCGGCACTTGAATTTTTGCCGTGATTTCAGACAAAAAAGTGAGGTATACTGCCATCAGCATCGGAAACAAATAAGACATGCTGAAGTAATTGATCCCGTTTACGATATTGATCGTGGTGGTAAACACCATGACTACCAGTAAAAAAATGCCTAAACCTCTCAGAATCCTGGTGATAAGTCTCGTGCTGTTATTCTGCACCAGACCCTGATAAACTTCCTTTTCTGTTAACTTATACTCGATTTGCACCATTGATGGGAGAATGAACGTAAAATTTGGACGCAAGATATAGTGTAGCGCTGCAACAGCAAAGTTCATCTGTCAAATTATCACGGTGACACACTGTTAATTAGAGCCAAATCTTAATAGGAGATAAAAAAATGCTGAAATCTTATTTGGACTTATTTTAAACAAGATGCTATATTTGCTGCCAGTTCGATTTCAATTATCTAATGAACGACCCCAATAATCAATCTTCCCCATTCCGCATTGACGAGTTATCCTTCAGGCAGATTTACCTGCAACATTGGGATAAGGTTTATGCGGTATGCTACAACAATCTCGGCGACAGCGAGGTTGCGAAAGGCATGGTGCAGGAGATTTTCAAGTCATTGTGGGAAAGAAAAGATGATCTTGAGATTACCTCCTCAGTAGAACGTTATCTAGTCCGTTCGGCTAAATTTAAAGTTTTTGAGTACATCAGAAATACAACAAGCCGCCGTGAGCACAATGAAAAAGCACTGTCTGACTTTTGTAACCATACACACTGTACTGAAAATGAAGTAATGTACAATAGTCTGAAGACACAAGTCGATACGCTGGTGGATACCCTCCCCTGCCAATGCCGGAATGTGTATAAGATGAGCCGTGAACAAGGACTC
>DASYHR010000476.1:0-2539 GCA_035998385.1 Dyadobacter sp.
AGGCGGTATTTTGGTACTTTTCCAAATGGAAGAAGACAACTATTTTCGCAGACATCAACATTTGTCTCAATAAACAGGATAGAAAGAATAACGGTAGAGATGAGAATCCTGCCATATTTAGCATTGATAGTCAGTCAGTTAAATTATCTCCGATGATTTGGGAAGACCGAGGGATAGATGCACATAAGAAAGTTAACGGGAGAAAAAGACAACTTCTTGTTGATAGTGGTGGCAGGCTTTGGTTTGCAAAAATTCATGCTGCAAACCTGCATGACGGTACCGCTGCATTAGACTTTATGCCGGATATCATTTGCCAAAACGAGCGCTTAGTTAAAATTTACGGTGACCAGGCGTATACAGGAGTTTTTGCAGATGAGATTGAAAAACACAAGATCAAATTTGAAAAAGCCGCTAAGCCTGAGTCCTCCAAAGGATTCGTACCAGTTGCAAAACGATGGGTGGTCGAAAGAACAATTGCTTGGTCAAATTTTTTTAGAAGAATTGTCAAAGATTATGAGTACACTGTCTCTTCCAGCACAGGATGGCTGTATTTAGCAAATATTCAAATCATGTTGCAACGAATTCATCCAATTGACAAAACATAATTCCCAAACACCCTCTAATCAAAGGAAGTCTGTTTTGGGAATTGCTGTCCTGTCGATATTGTTCTTAAAACTTCCAATATCTAAATTATGGTAAGCATACAATTCAAAAGTCGCTTTCTTACAATAAAGAGAACAATGAAAGTGACTGAAAACTCTCTGATGCAGTAAAATATGTGCTAGCCTATAAGGGTGTGCCACTTTTGTAACTATGCGTTTTCAGATTTTCGTTTAATTGACGAATTTCCTCCTCCAATTCTTTTCTTTTCTCCTTTTGAAGTTGAAATTCTGGAAGATCAAATTCGAACTCCCGATAAACTTGAGATGTAATGCTCTCTTTAACGTAATCAAAGTACTTTGAAGGATCAAAGCTTTCTGCCTTGATTGCTAAGTAACTATAACCGATTAATGCCGATATAAGCGTCAATACATATGTTATAGGCTCCATAACTTCCCAAGAAAGCTTGTAAATAAGGTATAAAATCGTTGCACAATATATGATAACAATGGATAGAATCCCCAACCTTCTCATCTTAAATCGATCATCAATAATCTTCATAATGGGAACTTCTCTCTTGGTGTTAGAATTAATTGATTCGTCGAGTAAGCTCATCAATCCACTTTTATGTGTTATCTGTTGAGAAATACTATCGACTGCATGTAGCTCTTTTAATTTATTTATTTCATAATTCGCAAGCTCAAGCTTTTCTTCTTTCGAGATAATTTCATTGATAGCGGTAATTCTTTCCTGCTCAATCTTATTTTTTTCAAGTGCAATATTATCTTTCTCAACTTGCATTTCCCTAATACTATCCATCACACGGTTCTTTTCATCTGTCAAGACTTTATTTTGAAGAGCGATATGATTTTCAATTAAACCAATTTGCTTTTCAAAGTTCTCGTTTGCTAGTTCCAACTTTTCCAAAAGAACCTGATCTCTCAAAATCTTTACTTTCGTTTCAAATGAAGTATCATGATAATTATCATTTAAAATTTGTAACGCTTTTGATCTGGTAGTCGAATAATCGATTTCAAAAGATCTGAATTCTGGAATCGCAAAATTATCTATAAATCGTTTATTTGACTGATAATCGTTTTCCACGAAGGGCCGTATCAATTGTAGAAAAGTACTTGGACTTACAACGTAATTAATTTCCCAGTTTTTTTTAAAGTATTTCTTTTCAAATTTCCCAAAAATATAGTCAGAACTGACAAAAAAAGCATTACTTTCTAGAAATTTTGTCTTTCTTGGATTTAGCGATCTGACTTCTCTTAAAGCAATAATATCATGTTTGAAATTCAAGTAAGACTTAGGTTTTCGGTTTGGTAATGTGTCATAGAAGTCTTTATATGTATCAACATCTTTCTCAATATCGAACATTTCGTCATCATTGCTGACCCTATGAGGAACAAATTCTATTAGTCCCAAATCCTTCAAAATCATATCAACATGATCGTATTTATCCAGGAATACTGAAGGATCAATTTCATTTTCAATATTTTCTTTATGGAACAATTCTTCGAGAGGACTTAGTCCATCAACTAGAAGTGCGATTCTACTTGTTTCTCTGCTCCACCTTGAAGCCTGTAAATGTAGCGCCTTGGAGTCGAAAGCTCTTTTGAACTCGAGAAGCGTCTCTGGATGATAACCAAGTTTAAAAGGTAGACGGTTGCGTTTCACCTCCTCTAAAATTTCCCTGGCGGATGTATCTTCACCGTTTTTGTGTAGGTTAAGAACTCCAAATATGAAATTTGTATCGAGAAAAAGTTGTAGGTGATTATAGCGTTGATTGAGAAAGTTCAGAGTTTCAGCGTCCGAGGTAAGTGCAAAACTTGTAAAAGTTGAATCTGCTAATTGAGAAATATAATTAGTCCTTGTCTCGTCGGCGTCATTGATAAAATGATTAATTGCGGCAGTTAGATACTCTCGGGTGAAC
>DASYHR010000477.1:0-3103 GCA_035998385.1 Dyadobacter sp.
TAAATATACGACTTTTTATTTCTAATTTAGTATTACTTACGGCAATGATAATATTGGGCTAAAAAAGAAACTTTGCGAAAAATTCGGTTTCAAACCAGAGCATAGCAAAATTCTGGCAAATATCACTTTCAGTAATGACTATGGCAATTTAAGCAGCAAGGCCATGCGTAAAATTTACGTTTTCATCAGAGAACAAACTTATGACAAAGCTTGCCTGCTTGCTGGGTACAGACATTCAGCATCGTCGTTGACCAAAGAGGAAATTGCAAGTCGGCCCTTGAAATCACATCTGTCGTTATTGAAAAAAAATGAGTTGAGAAATCCGGTAGTTGAGAAAATCCTTAACCAGATGGTCAATGTGGTAAATGCATTGATTGACCAGGAAAATATAAAATTACGCGCGAAGGGTTTGGCAGAAAACTTTCACTTCGACGAAATACGAATTGAACTTTCACGCGAACTTAAAAAGAATGCAAAGGAGCGAGCTCTGATGACAACGAATATCAATACGGCCAAGGCGCTGCATGAAAAAGTGATAAAACTTTTACAGACCGAATTTGGCATCAAAAATCCGACTCGTAACGATATAATTAGATATAAGCTTTATGCGGAACTAAAAAACAATGGTTTCAAGGATCTATATACCAACACTTACATTCCGCGTGAGATTCTTTTTAGCAAACAGATTGATGTGGATCACATTATTCCGCAGATGTCTTTGTTTGATGATAGTTTCTCAAACAAAACAGTGATTTTCAGAAAGGATAATCAAGAAAAGGGAAATAAAACTGCGTACGACTATATCTCCGGTAAATATGGACAGACTGGACTAACTGATTTCACAAATAGAATAACTCACCTTTTTGAGCTTAACAAGAAAAATTCGGAAGAAGGTATTACCAAATCTAAATTTCAAAAGCTACAAAAACGACACTCAGACATTGGTGATGGCTTTATAGAGCGCGATCTGGAAGAAAGTCAGTACATAGCCAAGAAAGCTAAAAATATGCTGTATGATATCACAAGGAATGTGGTATCTACATCCGGTGAGATTACGGCCAGATTGAGAGAAGATTGGGATTTAATTAACGTAATGCAAGAAATTAGTCTTCCAAAATTCCGAGTACTAGGACTTACCGAAATGATTGAAAAGAAAGATGGAGGGCAGAAGGAACGTATCATTGATTGGAGCAAACGAAATGATCACCGCCATCATGCCATGGATGCACTAACAATCGCTTTTACCAGACATAATCACATTCAGTATTTGAATTACCTAAGTGCAAGAAAAAACGAAAACCACAAATTACACGAAAACATCATTGCTATAGAGCAGAAAGAAACTGAATTGGTATATGATGACCTTGGAAATCGCAAAAGAAAATTCAAGGTTCCGATCCCGCATTTTCGAACTCTTGCCAAAGACCACCTGGAAAACATATTAGTTTCTCATAAAGCTAAAAACAAAGTAGTTACAAAAAATAAAAACAAAATACGAGGCCAAGAAAAGTCACAGGATGTTTTGACTCCAAGAGGTCAGTTGCACAAGGAAACCGTCTATGGCAAGTACCGATACTACCACAGCAAAGAAGAAAAGGTCAGTGCAAAATTCGACAGAACTACTATCCTGACAGTTGCCAACCCTTTGTACCAAAAATTATTGCTTGAAAGATTCTTCGCAAATGGGAGTGATCCTAAGAAGGCATTTAGTGGTAAAAATGCATTGAATAAAACGCCAATTTTCATAGATGATCAACAGCAAAATGCTATACCAGAGAAAGTGAAGTTAACTTGGCTGGAAGAAGGCTATTCCATCCGAAAAGATGTGTCACCAGATAATTTCAAGGATTTAAAAACGATTGAGAAAATATTAGACGAAGGCGTTAAACGAATCATGCTTGCACGACTGCAATCTTTTGATAATGATCCAAAGAAAGCATTTAGTGATTTAGATAAGCATCCAATCTGGCTTAATGAATCAAAGGGTATTGCTATAAAGCGTGTTACAATTAGTGGAATTAACAATGGTGAGCCATTACACTACAAGAAAGATCACCTTGGAAAGGTAATTCTGGACGATGACCAAAAACCCATACCTTCTGATTTTGTGAGTACAGGGAATAATCATCATGTTGCTATTTATCGTGATACCGAAGGAAACTTACAAGAGCGCGTTGTATCTCTATACGATGCAGTACAACTCGTGAATGCAAAACTTCCAGTGATTGATAAAGAATATAATAAGAATATCGGGTGGCAGTTTCAATTCACCATGAAGCAAAATGAATACTTCGTTTTCCCAAACGAAAAAACTGGATTTGAACCCAAAGAAATTGATTTGTTGGATCCGTCAAATAAAAAATTAATCAGCCAAAATCTATTTAGGGTTCAAAAAATAGCGTCAAAAAATTACTTTTTCCGACATCATTTAGAAACAACAGTGGATGAGAAGAAAGAACTAAGAAATATAGCGTTCAAGCCTCAGCTAGGCTTAAATGCCATCGGTAAGATAATAAAAGTCCGTATCAACCATATAGGACAGATTGTTAAAGCTGGTGAATACTAGCCGTCTAAGTCTGTCAAAATCTTTACCGTTAAATAAGTTTTTCCATCAAAAACATCTCATGTAACCGCTAATCTATAATTTGGGAGGAAGCAACAAGCAACCTTTCTCTCAAATTATATGATTAAAAGAACACTTCATTTTGGTAATCCGGCCTATCTGAGTCTTGGAAACGCGCAGCTAGTCATTAACCTACCCCACCTCAAAGAATTTGGGGAAGACAAATCCCGACAATCCGTAGCCATTGAAGACATTGGCGTAGTGATTCTGGAACACAAGCAAATCACCATCACTCATTCCTGCATAGCGGCGCTACTAGAAAATAATGTAGCCATCGTAACATGCAACAATACGCACCACCCTACCGGACTTATGCTACCTTTGGAAGGCAATAATTTGCAAAGTAAAAACTATCGTTTTCAAATTGATGCATCCCTCCCCCTCAAAAAACAGCTTTGGCAGCAAACGATTCAGGCCAAAATTGGAAATCAGGCAGCTGTTTTGAAACAAAGAGGTGTCTCGATGGATAATATGCTTTAT
>DASYHR010000489.1:0-1876 GCA_035998385.1 Dyadobacter sp.
TTTCACCCCTGGAATTCAGAGCTAGTTTTAATTAAAAACTGCTGGCTTTGGAAATAAAAATTCACTTGAGTAGTAAATCCGTAACAAATAGGAAAATAAGTTTGGAATCTCAACAGGCATATTTGTTGATTAGGAAAATTACCAGATCTGATTCAAGCTTTTTCAATGAAGAAGAAGACGCTTTACTAATGATACCTGAATAGAGCACATCAAGTAAGCCAATCAGTATACCCGGAGCGTATGCATGCACTGTTATCTGATTCCCACTTTTAGAGATTTGTGCGCCGACAAGCTCTGACTTCCGAACAATGACACTTTTGCTGTCGCCTAAACCAAAAAAGCTGTAGGAGTAATCAGAAGAAAATTCCTGTCTGAGAGTTCGCGCAATTTCCTCGTTTGATGGATCCTGCCCTATAGTGATAACTTTCATAAACAGCGCCAGTTAAATTCTTTAAAACTGTTAAAAGGTCGAAAAAGAATAGCAAAAATCAAAGCAACCCTTATTTTCAGACCAAAACTTCCTTACACACGCGAGTCTGAAGCGAGTGAAGGCGGAAGTCGTGTGTTTGTTTGTACTCTTCCCATACCTAAAATACATTGCAGATGAACTATGCTCACTGGAAAAAGAGAGCGGAGGTGAACACCAACGAGGCTTCAGAAAAAATATGGAAAAAAAATTCCGTTAGCTGTAACAGTTGAATTTTAAAGGTGACTAATCTCTGTAAACATTTAAATCGGATAATTATGTCAACTGAAATTAAGAATTTTGAGGTGTTGAGTATTGGTATTGATACCGACTACGATACGGCTTTCAGCTACGTCGCAGATAGTAATAAACTACCGGAATGGACAAACCAATTTGTGAGTGTAGATGGTAGCAGCGCTAAGTTTGATACCCTTAATGGTGTCATGGATGTAGAATTCAAAACAATAGCTTCCAGAGAGTCTGGCACGATTGATTGGGCATTGACACTGCCCGATGGGTCAGTTGGCTACGCATATTCAAGGCTGACGCGGAATGTTCAGGGTGTGATATATGCATTTAACTTTATTGTACCATTACAGCCAGCTGATGCCTGGAAAGAGGCTGATGAGAAGCAAACGGATAACATCAAAAATGAGCTAACGAATTTAAAGGCTGCATTAGAAAATTAATTGATGAGAAAGGGTGAACTTTCGTTCACCCTTGCCTGATATATATCAATATGGAATTTGATAGGAAACATACAGAGCAAGAGGACATTTCTCTCATTGACAGATCTCTCCAGGGAGATATAAAAGCGCTGGATAGTCTGATTAAAAAGCACCAGAATTTTATATACAATGCAGCCCTTAATATGGTGAGTGATCCCGATGTAGCAGCTGACGTTACGCAGGAAGTACTCATTAAAATGCTTACTTCCTTAGTTAATTTTCAACATAGGAGCAGCTTTCAGCCCTGGCTTTACCGTATTGTAAAAAATACCTTCCTCAATATGAAGCGGGGGAATTACGAAGTATATCCTTTTTCGTTTCAGGACTTTGCCCACGGATTAGATAACACTCCGAATGTGAATCTGGCAGATACATCTTATTCGACCGACCACGCTCTTCTTGCCGAGGAGGGAAGGCTGAGCTGTATGAAAGATATGTTACTTTGTCTGGAAAGAGAGCAACGGTTCATTTACATCATAGGTGAGCAATTTGGCTTTTCAGATCTTATTGGCAGCCAAATTATGGATATTTCCAGGGAGAACTTTCGTGTGAAGCTTCATCGGGCAAAAACGCAGCTCTATAGCCTTATGGATAGCAAATGTGGCCTTGTCAATAAAAGCAATCCATGCAGATGCGCTAATAAAACGTAAGCAGTCGGCCATCCCCCTATTTTTCCCAAGGG
>DASYHR010000619.1:0-5785 GCA_035998385.1 Dyadobacter sp.
CACATTATTGCCTTGTGGATCATGAAGGAAACCTATTGGTAGCTCCTAAAAACTATGATCGCAGCGCAGCCAGCTTTGCCAAATTCCTCGATAGCGGAAAGGTGGAGTTTGCAAAGAAGTGATCATGTTCACCAGACGTCGACACTAAAAGATTTCGTATCTTGCTTTTATAAACTTTGGTACTATGCAACAACTTACTCAAAAGGCTGCTGAATACTTTTCATCCAAGCCGGTGAAGCGTGCGTACGTTTTTGGATCCTTTGCCAGAAATGAGCAAAGTGGTCAAAGTGATATTGATATACTTGTCGATCTGGATTATGAGAATGGCGCCGACTATTTTGTTTTCATGGAAATGCAGGAGGAGCTTTCCTTAATTCTTAATACCAGAGTGGATCTCGTTAGCTCAAACGGTCTTTCTCCCTTCGTAAAACCCTACATTGAAAAGGAGAAAAAGATGATTTATGAGAGGAGCTAACGCAGATCAAGTCAGACTTCTACACATATTAGAAGCCATTACCTACATTGAAAGTTTTCTAAACAACAAAGTTAAACAGGATCTCTACGATGACCATCTTGTGAGATTTGCTGTTGAACGACAGTTGGAAATTATCGGAGAAGCTGCAAATCATATTGATGAGAACTTGAAGCTGAAATTTCCAGACGTTGAATGGAGAAGAATTGTGGGTTTCAGAAACTTTCTCGCTCATGAATATTTTGGGATAGATCTTGAGTTGGTCTGGGATATAGTCAATAATAAAATTCCTCGATTAAAGATCTTAATACAAAACATCCTGTCCGAAATACATCCAAAATAATAGTTTTAAAAAGCTCATCGCTATCAGCTAACAGCTATCAGCTAAAACAAGAAAACGATGCCTGACTCAACAAGCATCGTTTTTCATTTTTTACAGCTCTGAAATTACGCTTCCAGCGCAAACTCCTCTTCTCTTTCTTTATTCTTTTTCTTAGATCTTTTCGCAAAACGTTCTTTCAGCTTGTCCACCACATAGTATACAGCCGGAACCAGGAACAACGTCAGCAGCAAGGAACTTGTAAGACCGCCGATAATTACCCAAGCCATACCGTTTTTCACTTCAGCCCCATCACCGGATGCAAGCGCAATTGGGAGCATACCCGCCACCATCGCAATGGTCGTCATCAGGATAGGACGAAGACGTTCTTTACCCGCTTCAATCAGTGCAGCTTTAAGTCCATGACCTTCTTCTTTCAGCTGATTGGTAAAATCGACAATCAGAATCGCATTCTTCGCTACAAGTCCCAATAGCATGATCATACCCACTATTGAGAATATCGTCAAACTTTCCATCGTAAGCGCAAGAGCTGTAAGTGCTCCTACCAAAGCCACAGGAATAGAAAACAATACCACGAAAGGATAAACCAAACTTTCGTACAACGCCACCATGATCAGATAAATCAATACAATACCCAGAATCAGTGCCACTCCCAGACTACCAAATGCATCTGCCTGATTTTTCAGATCTCCGCCATATTCGATCGATATGCCTTCCGGAAGCTTATAGGTCTCCATTTTCTTCTGAATATCTGCACCGATAGAACCCGAGGGACGGCCGATGGCCTGAGAATTGACAGAGATGGATGACAAACGATCAATACGTTGCAATACACTCTCTCCCATTCCTTCCTTCACCGTCGCAAACTGTGAAAGCTCAAATGTTTGTCCTTTGGTATTCACAAAAGTAAGACGACTGATATCTTCTGCTTTCGAACGATCAAACTTATCCAGACTGATCATGATATCATATTCCTTGCCATTCTCCTTAAACTTTGAACGGTCGTCACCTCTGAAAGCGGTTTGTAGTGCCACACCCACTTCTGCTGCATTAATGCCTAATTGTGCCATTTTCTCGCGATCGAGAGAAACACCTACTTCAGGTTTCGGATCATCCACAGAATAATCCACATTTTGCGTTCCCGGTACGGATGCCACGATATCTTTCACCTCTGCTGCTGTCTTTCTGATCAGCGCCATATCGGTACCTTTGATCGCCACCTGAATCGGAGCCTGACTTGCATTACCGGTAATCGAAGTAGGACTTACCGTTACTTTCACACCAGGTATTTTCAAAATTTCCTTCTGAATGTCAATACCAAAATCCTCTGCAGATATCGTCCTGTCTTTTTTATCAACCATTTTCACAGTCAAACTGGCAATATTACTGTTGGATGTTGAGCCCAATCCTGTACTGCTGTAGCCTACATTACTGAACACATTCGTAACTTCCGGCTTACTCAAAAGTAGTTTTTCAACCTGCTGTGTCACCTGATTGGTTTGGTAAACCGAAACTGTCGGTGCCATTTCAATCGTCACATCCAGTTCGCCTCTGTCACTTTGCTGCATAAATGCTGCACCAACGAACCCACCCGGCACAAGCGCAATAGCACCTACGATCAAAGTAAATGAAAGAATGAAAATATATCGCTTGTGACCCAGTACCCAGGTCAGGATTCTTCCGTATTCCTCTTTGATTCCATCCAGGAAGTTTTCAAAAGCAATGTTCATTCTGCCCCACAGGCTGTTTTTATTCAAAACTTCAACCTTACCAAAACGTGAAGCGAGCAATGGAGTCAGCGTAAATGAAACCAGCAAACTCATCAACGTAGAAAACACAACTACAAGCGAGAATTCTCTCAATATATTACCGATCAGCCCCGAAGTAAGTGCCAATGGTACAAATACCACGACGTCCACCAGCGTAATTGCCAGGGCAGTAAATCCGATCTCACTACGTCCGTCCAGTGCAGCCTGCCTTTTGTTTTTACCCATCTCGAGGTGGCGGTTGATATTTTCCAATACCACAATGGAGTCATCGACAAGAATACCGACCACCAGCGAAAGTGCCATCAATGTCATCAGGTTCAACGAAAACCCTAAGGCACTCATCAGAATAAATGTCGGGATCATGGATGATGGCAGCGAAACCAGAATAAACATAGAGCTCCGGAAACTGTGCAGGAACAACAGCATCACAATAGATACGATCAGAATGGCAAGTCCAAGGTCAAATACCACCGCATCTGCGGAAGCCAGCGTATAAATAGATTGGTCAGAAGCAATATTGAATTTAAGATCAACCGAAGCATATTGTTGCTCCAGATTGCTCAGTCTCTCACGGGTTAGTTTGCTTACATCCACCGCATTCGCATCAGATTGCTTCTGGATTTGCAGAGCCACCGACGGCCGACCATTGATATGGTTCACAGCAGTTTGGTCTGCAATACCATCCACTACTTCCGCTACATCTTTCAGGAACACATCTCCGCCCGTTGCAGAACGGCCTACAATCACATTCCTGAGGTTTTCAACCGTTGTCAGTTTAGCATCAAAACGAATCGATAACTGATCATTCTGCGTTTTTACCTGACCTGCAGGATAAGAAGTATTGGCACTGTTCACTGCCTGCGAAATCTGACCGATAGACATTCTATAGGCTTTCAATTTCTCCTGGCTCACGTTCACCTGAATCTGGCGTTCCGTTCCACCGATAATCGTCACCTGCCCCACCCCGGTTACATTAGAAAGCTGAGGTTTCAGTTTATCATCCAACAGATCATACAGAGCCGCAGGAGAAAGATTTGCAGTAACCCCCATTCTTAAAACGGGAATTTCGTCTGTAGAGAATTTATTGATTACAGGACGATCGGCGTCATCCGGCAAAAGCGAAATCGCCTGTTCTACTTTCCTTTGCGCTTCCTGCTGTGCAAGGTCCACGCTCACACCTTGTTTCAACTGAATAATCACCGATGAAACACCTTCCTGAGAGGTTGAGTTGATCTTATCCAGACCTTCAATCGCTGATACCGCATCTTCAATGTGTTTGGTAACATTGGTTTCAACCTCATCCGCAGCAGCACCGCGGTAGGTCGTCATCACGCTTACAACATTTGCCTCAAACTTGGGTAACAAGTTATACGACAATTGTTTATAGCTCATCACACCGAACAGGATCAGCACAGTGAATATTACTGTGATGAAGAGCGGTCTTTTTACGGCTACTTCTGTAATTGACATATTATATCTTTAATTTCTGTGAGAAATATTACTTCGCAACCTGAACCGTTGCTCCTTCACTTAGATTGATCTGACCTGTTGTGATCACCGTTTCACCGGATGTAAGTCCTGACAAAACCTCAATCTTGTCGCCTAATTCACGACCTACTTCGATCTTACGTATTTTCGCAACATTGTTTTCAATCACATATACGTACGGGTTTCTGATACTTTCTACAAGTGAACTGCGCGGTATCAACAATGCCTGCTGACTGGTTTTCTGTAAAAACGAAACAGTTACAAATGTTCCGGCTTTCAACTGACTTGCATTCTGAATTACGATTTCAACCGGGTAATTATGGGATTCGTCGCCTTGTGGAGCGATATATGAAATCACACCGTCGATGGTTTTGTCAGGATAAACATCTGTTTTCACCTGCACATGCTGTCCTTCTTTCAGCTTGTACACATCACTTTCACTCACCATTACCTGCACTTTCAATCTTGCCACATCCATGATCGTCCCCAATGATGTGCCTACATTCACAAACTCACCGGGTTCAATATTCTTCTTGATAATACGGCCACTTATCGGCGCGGCTACAGATGCATCGCTGATCTGTTGTTTGATCTGTTCTGCCTGATTCAGCGCGCTTTCGTAGCTATATTTCGTATCGTTCACCTGAATTTCCGTTGCCGCATTTCCTGCAAGCAGTTTGGTATAACGGTCCGTATCTTTTTTAAGCTTGGTAATATTCAGTTCCGTTGCTTCCAGGGACAATTGTTTCAAACGACTATCCACACTTACAATCGCCGCCCCCTTATTCACATAAGAACCCAGCTCATATTTTACAGCCATTACCTTACCTGCAGAAGTAGCCATAATCTCAGCCTGTTTGTAAGGAATCAGATTTCCGGTGCGAACCAGTTGCTGATCGGTACTTCCTTCCGTCACCGTTGCTACAGTTACAGGTATACTCACACCGGTTTTTTCCGGCATCTTATTTTTTGCGTCGATTTTCGACTTATTGGCCACCAGTTTGAAACCAATCAGAATACCGATGATGGCAATGGAACTGATGATAATGATTTTCCTTTTCATGAGTTTATAATATTAAGCGATTGCCGTCTGTGCTTTCGCTGTGTATATGGTTTGAAGATTGATTGCTTACGGTAATTCTGAATAGAAGCTCAGCAGAGAGCCCTGCGATTGCTCAATCCCAAGTTGCGCCTGGTAATAGCTCAGCATGGAATTGATATAATTACTCTGCGCTTCCTTGTATGATGTTTCAGCATTCAGCAAATCTGAAAGTGGGATGGTTCCTCCTTTATATTGAAGCGTAGTTACATCATATACTTCCTTGGCGAGCGTCACGTTCGCCTCGTCATTGGTAAGATTGAGTCTCGCTTTCTGAAGCTGAGTGGTCGCATTGTTGTTCTGAAATTCGTAACTCTGCATATTCAGCTTCAATTGCTCCTGTTGTGTCATCAGGTTAAGATCTGCCTGGCGATACTGTGCGTCTCTTCTGAAACTATCGAAAATCGGGATATTCAATTTTAAACCAATCGCGCCGAAACCGAACCAGTTGTTCCAGGACGCACCCAGACTGTTACCCAGTGCCTGCATACCGTACCGACCGTACACAGATAGCTTAGGGAGATACCCGGCTCTGATCCTATCTTTTTCAATATTCTGCAGCTGCATATTTACCTGCTGAGATTTGTAGGCCGTCAGATTCGCCGGATCGAAAGTGC
>DASYHR010000628.1:0-1870 GCA_035998385.1 Dyadobacter sp.
TTTGTCAATCACCACGACGAGCTGGCGGGATCGGCTGAGGGATTTGTTCAAAATATGACCTTATCCGAATCTGTCAAATATGGTCTGACGTTTGAAGAAAGGCAATATAGCATCGATGAACTTGATGCGATGTTTGAGCAGATCAAAAAACACTTTGATACGCAAAAAGGAGGAATGGACCGGGCTCCCAAATTCCCTATGCCTTCGATTTACAAATTCCTGCTAAGGTATTTTGATATTACGCAAAATGCCGAAGCGCTCGCACAAATAGAACTCAGTTTAACGCGTATCGCGGTAGGCGGTATTTACGACCATGTCGGAGGTGGCTGGACACGTTACTCTGTGGACGAAGACTGGTTTATACCTCATTTTGAAAAAATGCTTTATGATAACGGTCAGCTGCTTAGTATTTATGCTGAAGCGTATTCACTCACAAGGAATGAGTTGTATGCTGAGCGGATCAGGCAAACCATTACCTGGCTGCAGAATGAAATGCGTCATGAGCAAGGTGGTTTCTATTCAGCGCTGGATGCTGATAGTGAAGGCGTAGAGGGAAAATTCTACATCTGGACTTACGATGAACTGGAAGCTACACTGGGTGAAGATTTTAGCTGGTTTGCTGCACTGTACAATATTAGCGAAGAAGGTAATTGGGAGCATGGTTACAATCACCTTCATCTTACCAATGAGGTGAGCCAAACAGCCAAAGCATCAGGCATTTATAATGATGATTTTGCAAATAAATACAATGAAGCAATCGCCAGACTAGCCACTAAACGTAGTGAAAAAATAAGACCTGGTCTGGATGATAAAATACTGGCTTCGTGGAACGGCCTGGTTTTGAAAGGGCTCACTGATGCCTACGCAGCATTGGGCGATGAACAGATTCGGCTGCTTGCTGTCGATTGCGGAAGATTCCTGCTCAGGGAAATGACGGTTGACGGTAAGTTAAAACATAGCTACAAAAATGGTAAAGCAACGATTACGGCATTTCTGGAAGACTATGCTGCCGTGGCAGATGGCTACATAGGATTGTATCAGATCACTTTTGAAGAAATTTGGATTGAGCAGGCGCGTCTGCTTACTGACTACACCATCTCAAATTTCTATGATGAAAAGGAAGGTTACTTCTATTTCACCGATTCGGAAGGAGAATCACTGATAGCGCGTAAAAAAGAGCTGTTTGACAATGTCATTCCGGCATCCAACTCTATCATGGCGACTAACCTGTATATCCTCGGCAAAATTCTTGACAAGGAAGATTACGCAGGCATATCGGACCGGATGCTGTCGCAAATGCATAAAATACTGTCTGTGGACGTGCAGTGGGTTACCAACTGGGCTGCGCTGTACTGCTTGCGGGCGACACCAACTCCTGAAATTGTAATCGTGGGAGAAAATGCGGATGAAATCCGAAAGGATCTGGATCGGTTTTTCATTCCGAATAAGGTGATACTCGGTACAACCGGCGCGTCTTCTCTTCCACTATTACAGGAAAAAACAGACAGAAACGGTAAAGCGCTGATATATGTTTGTTTTGACAAAACCTGCCAGTTGCCAGTAAGTTCGGTGGAAGAAGCACTGGTGCAGATCGGAGGGTAGGAGTTATAAACCTAGCAAGTTCTTCTCATGAGAATGGCACCTGAATTGCTTCGGGTGCCATCTTATTTCATGCCATAAATGAATATTGATCTCTATTAACTACCTGATTTTATACAGTTCATTGAACAAAAGTTTAAACGTTCCATGCGCCTGTCCGCGGAAAGTAATCTCCGGCCCGAATGCATATAATTTCCCTTTGCCCACTTTGGCTTCAAAGGCCACTACACCGTTTTTGAGATAAGTTTCGCCCCAGGCCCAACCGCTCACC
>DASYHR010000819.1:0-2387 GCA_035998385.1 Dyadobacter sp.
TGACAAATATTACGCACTACGAAATGATTCCGGCAAGATATCATGGATGTGTGCCTGTGAAAAAATAATGCATAGGGTTTGGGGTAAAGGGCAGAGGGTATAAGAATTACAACCCATGCCCTCTGCCCCTGACCCATTTCCCCTAAAAAATGGCGAATTTCAATATAGATAGTAAAAAAGCGCGTACTTATGATGCCATTGTAATCGGCTCAGGTATCAGCGGAGGATGGTCGGCGAAGGAGCTGACTGAAAAAGGATTAAAAACACTGGTGCTGGAAAGAGGGCGTGATGTGCAACACATTACGGATTATCCTACTACCAACATGATGCCCTGGGAGTTTGAACACAGGGAACGTTTGCCGCGGGAAATTACGGAGGCAAACCCGATCGTGAGCCGTTGCTACAATTTCAAAGAATCGTCTCAGCATTTCTTTGTGAAGGACAATGAGCATCCGTACGTACAGGATAAGGATCGCCCGTTTGACTGGATCCGCGGATATCAGGTGGGTGGTAAGTCTTTGCTTTGGGCGCGGCAAACCCAGCGCTGGAGCAAGTACGATTTTGAAGGGCCAGCCCGCGATAAATTTGCTGTAGAATGGCCTATTGGTTATGACGATATTGCTCCATGGTACAGCTACGTAGAAAAGTTCGCAGGCATTACCGGAAACAAAGACGGGATAGATGCACTGCCGGATGGTGAGTTTTTGCCGCCGCATGATCTGAACTGCGTTGAGAAATATTTCAAAGAACAGGTTTCGAAGCAGTATAAAGACCGGCACATCATTATTGGTAGAGCTGCTCATATTACAGAACCAAAACAAATACATCTGGACCAGGGACGTGCCAAATGCCAGCATCGTGTAATGTGTGAGCGTGGATGTCCTTTTGGCGGGTATTTTAGCAGTAATGCGTCTACAATGCCATGGGCGATGAAAACCGGTAACATGACGCTGCGTCCGCATTCTGTTGTACATTCTGTAATATATGATGACAAAAAGCAGAAGGTAACAGGCGTACGTGTAGTGGATGCGAATACGAAAGAAATGATGGAGTTTTATGCCAATATCATTTTCGTTAATGCAGCTGCACTTAACACCAATTTGATATTGATGAACTCTGTTTCATCCCGTTTCCCGAATGGATTGGGTAATGACAACGGTTTACTTGGCAAGTATATCGCTTTCCATAATTATCGGGCTACGGTTTCAGGAGAGTACGAAGGGTTTCTGGATTCAACCACCGACGGAAAAAGACCAAACAGTGGCTACATTCCCCGGTTCCGGAATTTACATCAGCAGGAAACAGATTTCTTACGCGGGTACGCGGCAGGATTCGGTGCAGACAGACGGACTTATTCCGACAGAAGTGGCTTTGGTGAATCACTGAAGGAAAATCTGGTCCAGTCTAAATACGGCAACTGGAGCGTGGGATCTCACATGATGGGGGAAACGATACCTAAGGAAAGCAACTACGTGGCGCTGGAGAAGGATTTAAAAGATCCTTTCGGAATTCCTCAGATGAAGATATCTGTTGCATACGACGACAATGATGAGAAGATGATTAAGGATTACATGACACAAGTGAGTGAAATGTTTGAAAAAGCAGGCTTCAAAAATATTCGTACGCATGACAATGGACGTAACCCTGGAAACGACATTCATGAAATGGGTGGTGTTCGTATGGGGAAAGATCCTAAAACATCATTACTGAATAAGTGGAACCAGCTTCACGCAGCGAAGAACGTGTTCGTGACCGACGGAGCTTGTATGACTTCAACGGCCACACAAAACCCATCTCTAACCTATATGGCACTTTCTGCTCGCGCGGTGGATCATGCAGTGAAGGAGATGAAGGCGAAGAATCTGTAGGTTATTATTTTTGTAATTATAGAATTGACCATGGGGCGGCGCTCCATGGTTTTTTTGTGCTATTTTAAATGTATCAAGCAATTTCTTACAGGTTCAAAGTTCAACTTTAGATCTGTCAGAAATTCATTTATGCGAATGAAGGGTGAGGATTATCCTGAATATTTTTTTTGTATTTAAAATAGTTTTTATTTTTTCTTATCAAGACTAAGGGTTTTTTAGTGCAAGAAAGTCTTTTCATTGTTACATTAAAAAGAGACTCAATGCAGGATACTTTGTCTAATGAAGAACGTCATCCGGTAAGTCCATTCCAGATCAACACCGGTCAGCAGCCCACGCGGGAAGTGGATACTGCCTTATTCATCAAAGCAGCTTTTGAGGAAAGTCCGTCTAAAGGTCTGGAGTTACTTTTCCGGAGATTTTATAAGCCATTATGCAGCCACGCAGTGCGGTTTGTATACTCGCGGCAAATCGCCGAAGATCTGGTTAGCGAAGTTTTCTTTCAATTCTATAGAACCCGTG
>DASYHR010000824.1:0-4045 GCA_035998385.1 Dyadobacter sp.
CGGCAAAAAGAGTGCCTGTCTTGTATAACGCATGTTCGAATGTGTTTTGTTGAAATGAACCTTGCTATTTCTGCCAAACGACTTTCGTAGCCTCCTCAATCCGCTGAAAAATTCGACGAAATGCATGATATCAATCTATCATCATGCAGGTCGGACGAGTATGGGAAACAACAAAAAGGGTAGCCAAAAAATGACTACCCTTTCAAATTCTCTAACCAAACTACTATAAATTCAATCCTTGTGGATGTTAGTAGCTACCTCTAAGTTACTTTGATATTGTCTAAAAAATCTAATTCTCTTTGAATGATCCATACATTAATTGCTAAAAATCAATTAGAATAGGACAAATTCCAGCCATTGGCAATTTCGGCATCGCTGCTGTATTATTATAACAGGGTTTGAGCGCCTGTCCAAGGTGTCTTCTGCGTTTGGCAATTTCCATTGTAACCTATTGGAGTTATCTTTGACTAATTTTTGAGTAACGTTATGCAGACTGAACAATTCATACAAATTCCCGTCGATTACAAGGCGGAAGAAAGAACTATTGATGGCAGGCTGGTAAGCTTCGGCTATACCTATAAACTGTATCTGATGATAGATGGGGTAGAAGTGGTTTTCGAGAAGGATGATGGTCATCAGTACCGCGCTCTGGTAGAGACTCCCGTAGCTGGTAAGTCGCTGGATTCAGGACTTGTTAATGCGGTAATAGAGGTTTTGAATAGTCTTTAAGCGGTTATTTCGGATAATTCATTCTCGCACTTTCTGAAGTCACAAGTGTAGTTCGTGGTCAGAATCCACGATATGTTGTTTTTAGTCTCTTGTTGCACACCTCCAATCTGTATTCAAAGCAGATTGGAGGTGTGCTGATCTACTGGCATTGTTATTTTGCCGGTTCAAGTAAATTTATCAGGCATCCCAAACCAATCCCAGGACATACCTAAGTTCTGCTTTTCAAAATATGAAATTCACTTTTTTGCTTCTTTTTTTATTTGTAAATATTTCTCAAATCCATGCTCAGTTCAGCGATTCGCTCACCCACAAAATACGGCTGTCTACGGCGGGTACTTTGAATAAGACTTCGGAGGGAATGACTTACCTTTTGAACAACAGCGGAAATTTCAGCGTAAAAAAGAAACAGTTTGTTATGAATTCGAATGCATCGTGGCTGTACGGCGGAACGCTGGAGACCATGACTAATAACGACGTGAATGCATCCGTTGATTTTAATGTCTACAACAAAAAAGTACCCGACTTTTACTATTGGGGTCTGGTTAATTTTACCTCCAGTTTCTCTTTGAAAATCAACGAACAGGTACAGACAGGTTTGGGGGTTGCCTACCGGGTTGTGAATAAAGACAATATCATGTTCAGTATCAGTGACGGACTATTGTATGAAAGAAGCAATATTATTCAGCCTGATAGCATGGAATTCCAGTATCGGACAATCAGAAACTCGCTCAGATTACAACTGAACTGGAAACATAAAGATTTTATTACCGTGACCGGATCGGGTTTCTGGCAGCCATCGCTGACGTACCGAAATGATCATATCGTAACAACAAATCTAAATGTAGGTTTCAAGGTATGGCGCTGGATAACGTTGAATACCGCTTTAAACTACAATCTGATCAGCCGCACTGAAAAGGAAAATTTTATCCTTACTTATGGAATTGTCTTTGAGCGTTTCTTTTGATAAAGATCTTCCCATCCCCATCACCTCACTTACTGCGCTCAGAAAGCAATGCTGTCCGGATCTCAATGCAACAAATTCTGATTTCCCTTGCGATATCATTCAATACAAAAAACGGGTCTTGGTGTTTCTCTGTTGTATAATCCTGAACCTGATCCGTTGATTCAAAGTCTGCACTCCCTGCATATTCGCGATTGGTTTTATCTAGAAGAAGCTCACTTTGCGAAAGTGCTGTAATTACTGATTCCATCCGGCTTTGGTCTGAAAGCGGATACAAGCTGATTTCTTTTTGAGAGAACGACATAAACAGTGAAGCAATGTTAGAACTCAGGATATGGTTCAGCATCTGAAAATGGTAGATATTCTCGGATGCAATAACCCGTTGTTTAGGTTCTCCCAACATACGCTGGAATGCGGACGATAGGTTAGCCTGTTCAATGTAGACGCTCTTTCTGGCAAGTTTGTAGCTTGTTCGGCTAAGCGGGCGACCGGACACTGCATCAAGCAGTTTTTCCAGATAGTGCGTATTGGCTTTCAGTAGCTCTCGGCACAAAAACGGTATACGACTCGATTCCCATGAGGGAAACATATAGGTAGCTGCGAAAGCTATTGCGCAGCCAATCAAGGTATCATAGATTCTTTCCAGTACAAATCCCCAGCCGCTATTGCCATAAATATAAAGTACAAGAATGATCATGGGTGTAAGCGCAATCACACTCAGCAGATGACGGGTTCTATTAAAAGTAAAAAATGTGAGCAGGAATACTGCACCCAATAGCAGCAAAATCACCGTATTCTGGATATAAAATAATAGGAAAAGTGCGATGGTTATGCCAATGAGCGTTCCGGTTAATCGCTGAATATTTCGTTCCCTGGTGAGGCTAAATGCCGGTTTGATGATGACTACAATCGTGATTAAAATCCAATAGCTGTAGGTGCCGAGCTCAAAAATCTGCGCAAGAATATAGCCAAAAAGACATGTAATGGCGAGTCTGAGGGAAAACCTGAAAATGGGCGAACTCAGTTTAAAATGAGCCCATAGCTGTTTTATTTCCATGTTCTCAAAGGGAGCAAAGTGGTGATATTCCGGCTTGTCTTGCTGATATGGCAACGGTTGATTTTGATCGGTAAGTACCTTGTATATGGCCTGAATATCAGCGTGTATACTTTTGAGGTTTGCCAGGAGTTTTGAGAGAATGGCTGCGTTTGTTTGATTTTCTTTGCCAATGATGTATTCAAACCGGGCTGTAAGGTGAGCAAGCTGACGCTCACTTGTATTGTTCTGCGGCAACTGTTTTGAAAACGGCTTCATCTCACTGATATGCTGCATGTCAGTTGTAAGATGTGCCACCATTTGTCTGATCACGTCAAGTGCACCTGTAATAGCAAATTCAGCTCTAATAAAGTCGTAATAGTAGTGAATGGCGGTGATCTGTTCGTAGAGGTCAATTGTTTTTTCTGCAGCAAAAAGTAAAGCTTGTCCTTTTCGGTTGCTGTTGTTCATCAGTTCTTTATCACGCAGGAGTATACTTCTCAATTGCTGCTGTGCTTCACTCACGCGGTTATGTGAAAGAATTGCCTGGTTGTAGCAGTATTCGAGCGGAATTTCAATGTCGTAGAAAAGGGCTTTCACTTTAAGATAATCGTGTGTTGTGCCCAGGCATTCAGATATTGCATAACGCAGGTATCTTTCGGGCCAGATCCACAGGTGCAGCAAACTGATTACGTAATACCAAACACCACCCATCACCAGATACACACAAAACATCAAACCGGTTGGTTTTAAGCCCCAGATAAATACCATCAGAACGATTGCCGCTGTACCCGCGATCGAAAAACGACTTCCATAAACCATAAGCATGGAGCAGGCCAGCGTGACCGAAAAGAAAAGGATCCCCATGAGCCAGGGGTAGGGAAGAGCGAGTATAGACAGAAGCGCTACCAGAAAGAACAACACGATACTGACAATGGAGGTAGTGCGTTTATCTTCAATCGTTCCCCGGATATCTGTCAGAGCGATCAGCAGTGCGCCATGTGCGACACCAATTGCCGGCTGCGGTAAATCGAGAGCGAAGAGTACACCAGCCGGTATAATGATGCTCAGTGTTATACGAAGTGCGTCTGTAAAATATTCTCCGGTAAAAAAATTTTTGATTTGTTTCTGTATCCTTTTATAATTCATATAGGCTGACTAACGGTCCCGCACCAAACAGACATACATTTTGTGCCAGTGCAATCCGTTCCACAATATTGGCACGTGAATGTCGTCAAAGCTAGTGAAGTTCATGAAGATTAAGAAAGTAGAAACCTTGCGCCGTGAGGATTTGCATGTCGAAAATGGTGTTGAATTTATAA
>DASYHR010000835.1:0-2288 GCA_035998385.1 Dyadobacter sp.
CGTGAGCATGCGTGATACTTTCTTCGTGAATGATTACGTCGCTATTCTGGACAATGTTGTTCGTACCGACTCTGTGGATGGGGTAACATTAGGAGCAGGCGATGCGGCTGTAAAGGCGATGATACGCGTTTTGGATAAAGAAAACGAGTATGTAATTACTCCTTCGTTTGTGATCCGGGATCGTTTGGTAGCCCGTAAAACAGAGGTAAACAACGACCTTGGTCTGCGTATTCAGTTCCAGGAAATCAATCCGCAAACAGGTGAGTTCTCTTTCGCTGTGAATACTACACAACGCGATTTCATTGTTATGAAAGCGACAGAGAAACCGCTGGTAAATATCCTCTGGCTCGGAACTTTTGTACTGACAATCGGTTTCATTATGGCCACAATCCGCAGATTTAAAGATTTTGTAAAAATGCGTGATAAAGAGATGGCTGCTAACGCAACAAAAAGAAGGGTTAAAGCTCAGACTGTCTGATCTAAAATTATGATTTAAAAAAAATAAACCGGTCAAAGCGAATGTTTGACCGGTTTATTTTTTTTAAATGGGATGTCTATTTGGGAATAGCTTTGGGTTTGAATTTCTCCCGATAGTAATTCATTTCCCGTTCAAACACCAGAAATCTGGTTTCCGAACATTCGCTCCTGAGTTCTTTCAACTGCCTTTCCGCAAGTTTCACATCCAGCTGCCAGAGGTTCCCTTGTTTCAACGATACATTATCCTCATCAAGCGTTTTTTGCAGCTTTTTTATACCTGCCACTGCTTTCTCGAGGCCCGGAACTACACTTATCTCGTTTAACTGCTGATCACTGAACCTGAAAACATATAATTCCTTACTATCCTTTTTGATGGTATCAGCCACTGCGAAAGTCTGTGTAAGTAAGGTACAAGGCTGACTCTGCGCCGATGAAGCGAATAAAACAACAATTCCGAAAATCACAATCCATTTCATAAATACTAAAACTTAAAACCTACACGCGTAAAGAAAAATGCTCCGTTACTTCCCATTTGCACAGGATCCCATGCTCCACCCGATTCGGTCAGCGAAGGCGTATGCATGTCAGGGTAGGTATTGAGAATATTGCTCCCTCCTACCGAAACTGAGATATTTTTAGAGAACTTGTAATTGACCGTCAGATCCAATTGTACCTTGGCTCTGTACACATCTGTATAATCTGATGGAGAATATAGCTCACCGGTGGTAGCGTTTTTTTCTTCACCGTAATTCCAGTTGATCAGACTGATCTCACCGAACCGGACCGCTCTCAACATAAAACTCAGCTTGTCAACTGTATAATCAAAGGTAAGATTGATCTTGGAAGGTGGAGCAGATGCCAGCACAAAATAACGCTCACGCTCGCTGAAGTACTGCTCTTCTTTTCCTACCAGTTTACTGCTTGTATTGATGGCACCAAGCTCCATTTTGTTGAAGTTAGCAGCAAGTGTAGTGTTCAGTCGGCCTCTGCCCAATGTAGTAGCGTGTGCCACTACCACATCCACCCCATAAGTCGTGGTAGCCGATAAGGCATTGGTAAAGAATTGTGCTTCGGATACACGAAGCGATTTTAAAAGATTCCCGATGTCTTTGTCTTCATCACTGAACTGACCTGTTAGCACCACGCGGTCTTTCACTTTTACATAATAGCCATCCACGGTCACAGAAAGCGCCGACGATGGTTTCATGGTTACCCCCAAACTAGCGTTTTGTGAGGTTTCCTGACGTAACTTTGGAATACCCAGCACATTGGTCACTTGAGTGTCATTGCCCGCAAGTAATACTTCCACAGCCTGGCCGTTCACAAAGTTGGTAAACTTGGAATTGAAGTACCTCTGCGCCAACGAAGGTGCACGGAAACCTGTACTTACCGCACCACGGATCGCGTAATTATTGCTGAGCTTATATCTGAACCCTACTTTCCCGTTGACTGTACTGCCAAAATCACTGTAATTTTCAAATCTCCCGGCTACATCCACCATGAGATTTTTAGTCAGATCAGCTTCCAGATCCAAATACCCACCTACATTTGAACGCTTTTTATCTACTACATTATCCGGACTAAATCCTGGAAATCCCTGTGAACCCCCTTCATGGATCAGGTCATAGTTGTAATAGGAAGGACGCTCTCCAGCGAAAATTTTATAACGCTCGGTCCGGTACTCCCCACCAAACGCAATATTCAATCCTTCAAAAATATCTTTGTAAAACCGGGTGAAGTTAAGGTTACTTACATTTTGACTTAACTGAAAACCACCGGCTTCAAACGACGTCCACGACTCCGCACCTCTT
>DASYHR010000886.1:0-2849 GCA_035998385.1 Dyadobacter sp.
GGTGAGATTCGCACATTGTTGAATAACGGAAAACAGAAAGAGGCGGAAAAACTAGCATTTGATGAGTTCATGGGTGATCCGGTTCGTCAGATGGCTTACCAGCCTTTCGGGGATCTCTATATGGATTTTTCCACCCATGCCGATTCTGCTGATTATCATAGGGAGCTGGACCTTTCTACAGGTATCAGTACTGTTCGTTATCAGAGAGGCGGAGCTACTTATACCCGGGAAGTATTTGCCAGTTATCCTGCAAAAGCGATATATGTACATCTGAAAAGTGACAAAAAAGCGGGTCTCGATTTTGGTGTCAGACTGGATGCATTACATGATGAAAAATCTGTAGATGTGAAGGGAAATGAGCTGACGTTACAGGTGAAGGTGCAGGATGGTGCCTTGTATGGTTTCGCGAAAGTGAAGGTGATTTCAGACGGAAAAATTTCAATCGAGAACGGAAGTCTGAAAGTGAAGAATGCAAATAATGCTACGCTGATTCTCTCTGCAGCAACAAATTATATTGATTACAAAACCATAAGCGGAGAACCACAGCAGATTGTGAGTGCCGTACTAGCCAAAGCACCTGGGTACGAACAGGCACGCGAGCAGCATATTCAGGATTATCAGAAATTGTTTTCCCGATTCGACTTCAAACTGCCATCGGGAACGAATTCCTCTTTACCAACGGATCAGCGTTTGGTAGCCTTTAAGTCCAATCCGTCAGATCCGTCATTTTTAGCACTGTATGTGCAATATGCACGTTATTTGCTGATCGCGAGCAGCAGGCCGGGCTCGCATCCTGCGAATTTGCAAGGCAAGTGGAATGAGAAACTGAAGCCTTCGTGGGATAGCAAGTACACTGTGAATATCAATACAGAAATGAACTACTGGCCTGCTGAAATGGCTAATCTGAGTGAGTGTCATGAGCCGTTGTTTGGGATGATCAAAGACTTGTCTGCGACAGGGGCGGAGGTTGCGAAAGAATACTATGATGCACCGGGCTGGCTGGTTCACCACAATACAGATGTATGGCGAGGAGCTGCACCGATCAATGCCTCAAATCATGGAATCTGGGTCACAGGCGGCGCGTGGTTAAGTCTGCATTTGTGGGAGCATTACCGTTTTACGCACGATAAAGCGTTCTTGAAAACGACAGGCTATCCGTTGATGAAAAAGGCAGCAGAGTTCTTCACTTCGTTTCTTGTAAAGGATCCTAAAACCGGCTACCTGATCAGTACCCCATCCAATTCTCCGGAAACCGGCGGACTGGTTGCCGGGCCTACGATGGATCACCAGATTATCCGCGGATTGTTTCAGGCTTGTATTGAATCCAGTGCCATCTTGAATACAGATCTGGCATTTGCCGAAAAGTTAAAGGACTTAAAGTCAAAAATCGCACCCAATCAGATTGGCAGAGCGGGACAACTACAGGAATGGATGACTGATATAGATGACACAACAAGTCGTCACAGGCACGTGAGCCACTTGTGGGGTGTATATCCGGGGGAGGAGATTACGCCATCTGAAACACCTGAACTTTTAAATGCAGCTAAAAAATCACTTGAATTTAGGGGAGACGACGGAACAGGTTGGAGCCTGGCCTGGAAGATTAACTACTGGGCTAGATTTCTGGATGGTGACCATGCTTACACGATGATCCAAAAATTATTCAATCCGATTATGGACGCATCTGTCAAAAAAGGTGGAGGAGGTTCCTACCCCAACCTGTTTGACGCGCACCCTCCATTCCAGATTGACGGTAATTTTGGCGGCGCAGCAGGTATCCTGGAGACATTGGTTCAAAGTCATTTGGGTGAAATACACCTCCTTCCTGCACTTCAGTCGGCGCTACCGGAGGGAAAGGTTTCGGGATTGATCACCAGGGGTGCATTTGAACTGGATATGTCCTGGAAAGACAAGCAGCTTGAAAGACTGAAAATTAAATCGAAAGCGGGTGGCAAATGTGTGGTTCGATACAAAGACAAAATAGTAACGATTGCAACCGAGAAGGGAAAAACATATCAATTGGACGGGTTGTTAAATGTCATTTGAGGTAGGGTGAGCAAATATACCCTAGCCTTTACACTGACCCAAAAATCAGTCAGGCAGGAGCGCCCTTCAATAATCCATTCACCATGCCAGTTAAACCTTATGACTTGGTATTTGTACATGGTTGGAAATGATTACCTTAGCCAAAATACTAATTAATTCATAACAGTATGTTTGCACGTATTATCCTATTAGCCTGTTTAAACCTGTTTCTGGTAGGAGTACGTGCTCAGAGTGCATACAAACCAGACTTTAAGGAGCTGAAAACGCTCGAAGGTACTTACGAATATACCGGAAATTCTACACTTCAAATCGCGGCGTCATCACGTGATACGATGCTGTATGCGCTGATTGGAACATCCAGATACAAATTGCGACCTTTTAAAAAGGACATATTTCTGAATGGCGGCAACCAGGAGGTAGCGTTCGTGCGGGAAGCAGCTCAAATAACAGGATACAAGGTAAAAGACGAACAGCCTGAAAAGCTCTATAAATTGATCAGTGGTATGGTGACTTTTTCAGACAGCATGTGGTTTGCCCGTCCGGCAGGTCAGCAATACGTGTACAAGATACCAGAACAGACAAACGATGGCTTCGCTACGGGCTCTTTGAAAACGTCGGGGTTGGACGTGAGCCTGATCAATACAACGATGGAACGTATCATTGAAGGCACTTACCCCAATATACACGGTGTTATTCTGATTAAAGATGGCAAGCTGATTTTAGAAGAATAGTTTTACGAATATAATGCAGGAAAACTGCACGAGTTGAGGTCGGCAAGTAAGTCTGTTACTTCCGCACTTGTC
>DASYHR010000911.1:0-5411 GCA_035998385.1 Dyadobacter sp.
ACTTCACCTGTAGGATCGGGCAGAGCGGCTACATCACGAAGACTTTGTGCTAATGCTTCAATTCTTTTCTCATTGAGTAAAAGACGATCCTTTTTGGGATCAGCATCATCCATTACGTCGAGGTCTTTTTTATTTTCCTCAACAATCCGATCTGCATGTGCTATCACTTTGTTTGCCAGGGAAAACAAAAGATCAGCTCTATCCTTATCACTCAGCTTACGTACCACAACGGATGCGTCCTGAGTTGCTTTTAAAAGAGGTAAAATGGAATCCATTATAATAAAACTATATCATTGGCATGCGCCACTTCAAAATTCATTGTTTTCAAATTATCCTTAATCGCACCGGATGTTTCCCTTGCACGAGCCACTGCGATCATTTCTTGATCCGGCGAATATATCTCGATAATCTCACCGGCTTCAAACTCACCGGTTACATCGGTCACACCCACTGCAAGTAAACTTTTTCTTTTAAGTAACGCTTTCGAGGCTCCTTCATCAATGTGTAATGTACCCGAAACCAGTCCTCCACTACCCAGCCAGCGATTTCGTGCTGATAAAGTACTTTTTCCTGCTCCTATCAACGTACCGGCCTTTCCTTCCAAAGCCAGCAGAAGTTCATCTGTCTGGTTCATTCCAAAGATCACCACCTGTATGGCCATACGAGCAGCAAGTTTTGCGAATGTGAGCTTGGATGCCATTCCGCCCAAACCAAGGAAAGACTTGTCAGTCCTTACAAATCTGAAAACCTCATTCACATTGTTTACGTTCCTGATAATGCCGCCGTTCTCATCCAGCAATCCTCCAACCGAAGTACAAAACATCAGTTTTTCTGCTCCAAAGCCTACTGCCAGTAAGGTTGCCAGTTCGTCGTTATCAGAAAACTTCAACTCACGGTCGCTTACAACGTCATTTTCATTTACAATGGGTATGATATCATTTTCCCAAAGTTCTTCAAATGTGTCTTTTAATTGAAGAAACTTATTACGGTTGGCAAAATGCTGCCTTTCACAAAGACTTTGCGCTATATAAATTTTGTTAGGCGCGAAATAACTGGCATACAGTCCGACAAGCAAGGGATTCCCAACAGAAGCAGCTGCCTTACGTTGGGTCATGGTTCCCTTGTAGTCCTGAATATAGGCTTTGCCGGCACCTACCGCACCAGACGAAACAATGATGATTCTGTATTGAGAATGAATGGAAGAAACCTGCCTTGCTATTTCTGAGATGATTCTCACATCAGGCTCTCCGGACGCTAACGTAATGGAAGCAGTTCCGAATTTTATAACTAGAATTGGTTTTGACACTGTGAACTTCTGTAAATCCGGCCGCGTGATGTGGCAGAGAACTATAAAACAATTTTATCCCAAATTTAACTTTTCTTAATAACAAAAGAAGATTAACTTTATCAAAGATGTCGAAGATTGAATTTTTACAACTGAAATGGTATCCGGTTGAACTTCCGATCCATACCTAAAGCGTACTGTAACTGCTTCATGTATTCTTCTTTTGGAATTTCGATTGCTCCGTATCGCAATACGTTATCGTTCATAAACTGCGTATCCAGCAATTTGAAGTCGTTGATTTTTAAAATCTGTATCAGATAATGGAAAGCAACCTTGGACGAATTGCTTTCCTTTGAAAACATAGACTCTCCAAAAAACACTCCATTTACAGAGACGCCATACAGTCCACCTACTAATTGCCCCTTGTACCAGGCCTCGACACTATGTGCAAAACCGAGCTTGTACAGCCCTACGTATGAAGCAATAATGTCCTCTGATATCCAGCTACCTTCATCCTCCTGATTTTTACTAAGTATCCGTAAACCTGCACATCCTCTCATTACCCCTTCAAAATCAGTATTAATTCTGATATCAAATTGTTTCCTGTTCAAAACCGGCCTTAAAGACTTACTCGGCTTATAAGTTTCAATCGGAATGATTGCCCGCGGATCAGGAGCATACCAGTATATGGTTCCGTCCGGCTCTGCCATGGGGAAAATGCCGTTGATATAGCCGTAAAGAAGATCGTCGGTGCTGATTACCGCCATCAGGATTACTATGTTTAATGTACAAAATCGTACATAGTTAGCACTTATACTGTGCCCCGGCAACGAAATTTTTAATCTTAATTACGAACCATAAAAATATATTTCCTGTTGTTTTGTCATAAGAATTATTTGTGCCAAATTTGCATCCTCTTAGACGACAAACCAAAGTAAATGAATAGCAACGGAATACATACTGTTCTTCATACTACGCCATTCAGGTTTAGGTCCCCCCGGACCGTCTAACATCATTTTGCCTACGCGGCAAAACTTTCTCCGCCTTTTTCTTTAAATTTTTGAAACGTCCCATCGTTATTTCTGGGAAGTAATTTTTTTGTTTCGAACATTTTTTGTCTTTAAAGCCATCAATGAAAAATACCGAAGTAGTAGGCAGTAAGTTTGTCATTCAAACTGCCAATGAAAATCATCTTCATTATGCGGAAACTATTTGCGCAGAAATGGAAGAGAGTGCCAAAAAACGTGGTACTGGTATAGCGAAGCGTTCTCCTGTGTATATTATGGAGAAAATGGTTGAGGGAAAGGCGATTATCGCAACTACCAACACCGGAGAATGGGTAGGATTCTGCTACATTGAGACATGGGAACATGGCAAGTTCGTAGCAAACTCCGGTCTTATCGTCAATCCTGATTTCAGAAATAGCGGGATGGCAAAAGCGATCAAACAGAAAGCTTTTGAACTTTCACGCAAAAAATATCCTGATGCCAAAATTATTGGTATCACTACGAGTTTGCCGGTCATGAAAATCAATTCTGACCTGGGTTATGAGCCTGTTACATTCAGCGAACTTCCTGCTGATGACGCTTTCTGGAAAGGATGCGCTAGTTGTGTCAATTATGATGTATTGATGCGTACCGGTAGAAAACACTGCCTGTGTACCGGCATGATGTACAACCCAGACGACCACAAGAAAACGGAAGCTCAGGCAGAAAAAGACACCTGGGATTTCCTGAAGGAGTCGAGCCTCTATGAGCGTTGGATGCGTATCAAACAACGTATCTTATTGCGAAGGGAAGAACGTGCGAAAAAGAAAAACGCCGAGGCCATGCTTGTACACTAAATGTACGTGCATTCATTTACAGATTATTAATATCTCATAAATACCTCGCCCGGCCACTTTTCAAGCCCGATGCGAGGCATTTTTTTGTTACACACACTATTAAACGATCCAGACCTTCCCATTTCGGGAATACTTGGGTACTTTTGTTGAAGCTATGAGAGTCTTTACCAAAGCAACACTCAGAGATTTTTGGGATAAAACACCTGATGCACGGGCATCGCTGGAATTCTGGTATGACACCATTGAGAAAACTAATTTTAGCAGCCCGAATGAGGTAATCTGGTTTTTCAAAAATGCTGACAGAGTTGGGAATGGCAGGATTGTTTTTAATATCACGCACAATAAATATAGACTGGTAGCAAAATTTGAATACGAAATGCAGTTTGTGTTCGTCAGATTTTTGGGGACGCGTTCGGCCTATGACAAAATTGAAGACATCAAAAACATTTCACTCATTCAAAGCAATATGAAAACACTTGCAATTAATTTGGATGATATAGTAATAAAACCAATCACCAATGATGCTGATTTCGAAGAAGCAGGAAAAATCATTGATACATTGATTGATGCTGATTTGTTAGCAGATCCTAAAGAAAGGAAAAAGGCATTGGATATTCTCGAGGCGGTAACAGTGCTGGCAATCGATTATGAGAAAAAGACTTTTCCTATACCAAAGCCTGACCCGATTGAAGCCATTAAAGAAAGAATGGATCAGCTTCATCTGAGCAGAAAAGATGTGGCTCCCTATTTCGGAGGTGAGAACAGGGTTTCTAAAGTGTTGAATAAGAAGAGGAATCTGACTATCAAAATGATCAGGGAGCTAAACAAGAATTTAGGTATCCCCGTTGACACCTTACTGACTATTAGTTAATATTTAAAAGAAATAAGAATCATATAATAAACATAATGTCACAGCCAAAAGTAGTATTAGCGTTCAGTGGAGGATTAGATACCTCCTTTTGTGTAAAATATTTAGCCGAAGACAGAGGCTACGAAGTACATTCTGTGCTTGTAGATACCGGCGGTTTTTCAGACGAAGAACTTAAAACTATTGAGGCCAACGCTTATGCATTGGGCGTAAAAAATCACGCTACGATTTCTAAAACTGCAGATTATTACAATGACTGTATCAAGTATCTGATTTTTGGTAACGTATTGAAAAACAATACATATCCACTTTCAGTAAGTGCTGAACGTGTATTTCAGGCAGTTGCAGTTGCTGAATATGCAAAGGAAATCGGAGCGAATGCGATTGCGCACGGAAGTACAGGAGCTGGTAATGACCAGGTTCGTTTTGATATGGCTTTCCGTATCATCATTCCTGATGCAGAAATCATTACACCTATTCGTGATTTAAAATTGTCGCGTGAAGCAGAAATTGAATATTTAACCAATAAGGGTGTTGGACGTGAATGGGCAAAAGCTGCTTATAGCATTAACAAAGGTTTGTGGGGAACATCAGTAGGTGGTAAAGAAACACTTACGTCAGAACAATATCTTCCTGAATCTGCATGGCCAACTCAGGTTTCAAAAACCGAGCCGGAAACCATTACGCTGGAATTCGTAAAAGGTGAATTGAAAGGTGTTGCCGGTGAAACTTTCGACAACCCGGTAGAAGCTATTCAGAAATTGGCTGCTATTGCGCAACCTTTCGGAATTGGTCGTGATATCCATGTGGGAGATACGATTATCGGAATAAAAGGTCGTGTCGGCTTCGAAGCTGCGGCTCCTTTGGTTATTATAAAAGCACACCATACCCTAGAAAAACACGTGTTGAGCGAGCACCAACTGTATTGGAAGGAACAACTTGCAAATACCTACGGAAGTTTGCTGCACAAGGGTCAATTTGTTGAACCTGTAATGCGTAATATCGAAACCTTCCTTACAGATACGCAGGATCACGTAACCGGAAAAGTGCATGTACACCTTGCGCCTTACCGCTTCTACGTTGAAGGAATCGAGTCACCCTACGATCTTATGTCATCGAAATTTGGTAGCTATGGTGAAATGAACAATGCATGGTCGGGTGACGATGTACGCGGATTCTCCAAAGTCGCCTCGAATCAGGTGATGATTTATCAGAAGGTGAGCGCAAGTAATGATTAATTGATAATGGCTGATTGCTATTAGTATGTATTAAAGATTTTGATCATGACAATCATAGAGCTTCAGAATCAAATTCAACAAAAAGCGTTGGAATTACCTCCTGACCTACTTCAGGAAGTATTTGACTACATGGAATTTGTGGTAGAAAAAAAACGGAGGAGATTATTTTCATCCGAT
>DASYHR010000918.1:0-1952 GCA_035998385.1 Dyadobacter sp.
CCTTAGTCTGGCTGGATTTAGCACATCATGTGCATTCCGGAAAAATTTTAGTCGAAAACCGTCTGATCTAATGCACGTTGTGATCAAATGGACATGTGGATGACCCGCATCGAGATGACGGTACAAAAGATAGGGATGATATTTCAGCCCAATCAATCTTAAATAAGCAACCGCAATAGCTTTTAGCTTTCTTGCTGATAGCAAATCCTGGGGCGAAAAATTCAGTGACATATGAATACAATATTTTTTGGCAGAGATATTCATATCCGCTCTCATTTGAAAACGGTCAGTTTTTTCCACCGTAGACAAACCTGCGGAGTCTTTCAAAAAACCACCTGCATCCAAGAAATCAGCTAGCCCCATCTCAAGCTTTCTCTCGTTGTATGCCAGAGCCTTGCTAAAATTCGAGACATGCTTTATACGTACAACCATCCTTGCATAGATTTATAATTTTTCTAAAAGAAACTTGTATTTTAATCCAATCCGCTACAGCCTTTGTGTGCTATAGATTTATAAAGCCTTAAAATCATCCGCAGCGGCTTGAGCGGTGTCACAGATTATTTCGAGGTAAGAATACACTGTAGTTATTGCCTGCAAACACAGCCAGAAAAATTTTCCCAAAAGTGGTTTTGAATTTTCAAGCCCTGTTTTCTGGCATCTCAGGAGGCCTGTGACATATCAAATATAGAAACCACCCGTATAATCAAAGCAACCCTTATAAATTCTAAATGGGTGTCCGATTTGTAATTGGAGTAAGCTGAGCCAGTAAGCTTACCAGGTTGCAGCTTAAATTATAGAGCGAAAATTTGATACTCATCAATGGATTCGCGTGCTTATTTCTTTAAGGAACGCACAGTATGCCGTAGTCTGGATTTTTACGAGTGAAAACTGATTTGCCCGCTTAATTGATAAATGCTCCCGCTCAAACCACCCCTCGCTCGCTTGGTAACATAAATTTGTGTTGCCCTACCCTTCCAAGCAAATTTGCTGGCAGACACAATTCTTCAACCAAAGCCAGCCAATGAAACTAGAACCAGACGACTTTGTGATATTCCGGCGTTCGCTGTTGCCATTTGAAACACTTACAGCATTTCACAATAATGTTCAAAAAGATCCTGAATCTTTTCCGGCCTATCTACGGGAGTTCTTTTCAGATTCTTTGTTGAAACAGGGACTTGAAATATCCTCCCCCGCATTCTATCAGCAGTGCCTATCCTTTCTAAGTGGTCAGAGTAGCTCAGATGATAGCAAAGTGACAACTACGTTATATAAATTCCTGATCAGAATGTGCTCAAGAGCCACACCATTTGGATTATTTGCCGGTTACTTTCTATCTGATTTAAAAAACACCACCGATATTACTTTTGACAAAGATTCTCCGATAAGCTTGCATAATCAGCTAGATTCAAAAGTACTGCAGCTTCTGATGGACACTATATTGTCTGATTCTTTCACACGCTCAAAGCTTAGCTTACAGACAAATAGCTCAGTATACAAAGTAGCGGTCTCGGTCCGTTTTATTACAACGACGAGTAAACAACCCGCGCAGTTTAACCTCTCACAAGCTGAAAGCAACTCTATACTGGAAAGCGTACTTGATTTATGTCAGGATGGTGCCCTTTTCTCAGAAATCATAACACATTTAAAACAGCTTGGAATTAGTAGCACACTAGCCAAGAGTTATCTCAAAACCTTGATTGATGCTCAGCTTTTAGTTTTTGCTATACAACGCAATGCTATAGGAGCGAATTACCTGGATTATCTTTGCAACCACCATGTGTTAAAACGCACAAAATATTACAAGCATTTGACAAAGCTTCAAAGCTGTTTACCTGGGCTGCAGACCGCAAATATTCGCGCTACGCTTCAGATTATTAGCCAGCCCAAAACTTTACCTTCCCAATTGGTTCACACAACATCCAGATTTGTAACTAAGCAAAGTCAGGTGAAGA
>DASYHR010000929.1:0-8597 GCA_035998385.1 Dyadobacter sp.
ACACTTGATATGATTCGTGTCCTTTGTAAAGGGCAAACAGAGCCATTAGAAGCGCTATGTCATCAATTGAGCAAGGAGACACGGGACTACCGAGACATGCACGTATACACGCAGCTGTTGCAGAAAAGCATTGGTTCAATACTGAAATTGGAAGAGGAGAAAGAGGTTCTTAGTTTGTTTAAGTCCGGAGGTACCACCGCTCTTGCAGCTGGAATGAAGGGTACAGAAGACTTTAATCTTATCACCTTTATCGTTGTGAAGTAATGAATCTCCTGAATTTGCCTTCAACTACAAGAGTCGATAAGATCATTCCTAAAAATGCCTTTGACACATTTACAACTTCACAACAAAAAAAGAAGTTTGTTGATCTTGTAGAGCGGATACGCTGGTCTAATAAACTTAGTTCTGAAACCATAAATTTGAGTGGTACAGACATTCGTGAGATACAGATTTTTTTGCTTGAATTAAGGAATGATGAAGGGTTTGAAGAGCTATCGGAAATAATAAACCGAGCGGTCCCATATCCAATCATCTTCTGTGTAGTACTGGACAATAAGGTTATGTTTTCAGCGTGCCAAAAACATCCCCACCCAACTAATGCTGACGTAGCGATAGTTGATTGGGTGTACAAGAGTGAATGGCTGGATACTGAAAATCACTCTTTTGAATTGCATCTGAGGAGGAATTTAGATTTTGTGTATTTTGATTTCTGTCGGCAATTGTCTGGTAAGTCAGAAAAAATAACGGGTCTGGCTGAGTTAACGATTTATGAACAAAAAATAAAAAAACTGAGCTCATCTATTAGTAAACTTGAAAGTGAAGTTGCAAAATGCAAGCAATTTAACAAGAGAGTAGAGCTGAATATTGAGCTTCAAAAGAAAAAAGCTGAGTATAAAGAATTAGATAAGGAATACAACTAGAATTTTCGACCCCCTCTAAAAAAATACGTTATGAGAAAAACCGAGCACGGAATTATTATTTCGGCGGGAGACCTGTCTAATCATAGTGCATGCCGTCATTTGACATCTTTAGATCTTGCTGCTGCGCAAGGATTTATTGAACAGCCAACTTATCGGGACCCATCACTTGCCATCTTACAAGAACGCGGTTTAGAATTTGAACTAGAATATCTCAGCCACCTAAAAGAACAGGGATACAGCATCTTTGAACCAGGAGTCGACGAGACTAATGCCATTGAACGGACTATTTCTGCAATGAAGTCTGGCGTTGATATTATCTACCAAGCGAGCCTAAAAAGTGGAATTTGGTTAGGTCGTGCAGATTTTTTGAAAAAGGTCGACAAGCCGAGTAACCTGGGGAGTTGGTCGTATGAAGTAAGTGATTCCAAACTTGCCAACGAGACTCGGGCCGGGACAATTTTGCAAATATGTCTATACTCTGAATTGATTTCTGAAATTCAGGGAATCATGCCAGATCAGATGCATGTGATGACTCCTGAAGACGGATTTAGCATGCATACTTTCAGACTTGACGATTATCTTGCATACTACCGCCTAATTAAAAATAGATTACTGAGTGCTATCGAGCCAACGGACGATGAACTTTATCCAGTTCCTGTTGCTCAATGTGACATTTGTAGGTGGTGGCAAAAATGCGATCAACGTAGAAGGGATGATGATCATCTTTCTTTTGTGGCAGGTTTGTCAGGTTCTCAGACTAATGAAATTAATAAATGGGGAGTTGATACACTTGAAAAACTTGCCGGTGTTGCTTTGCCGTTAGCACATGTACCTGCACGTGGTGCAATTGAAACATATGTTCGAGTGCGGGAGCAAGCCAGGGTTCAATTACAAGCTCGGGAAACACAATTGCCAGTGTATGAACTTTTGCCACATAACAATTTAACTGGTGTCAGCAGGCTTCCAGAACCGTCAGTTGGAGACATCTTTTTTGACTTTGAAGGCGATCCATTTGTGGGTAGAACCGGATTGGAATATTTATTTGGATGGGTGTTTGCAGACGATGATCGCTACCACAAGATTTGGGCATTGAACGCATCAGAAGAAAAGGAAGCTTTCGAAACTTTTGTTGATCTTGCCATGGAGCGATGGGAAGCTTATCCCAATCTTCATATTTACCATTATACGGCATATGAGCCCAGCGCTTTGAAAAGGCTGATGGGTAAGTATGCAACGCGTGAGGCTGAGATTGACAAAATGCTTAGAGGAAACATTTTTATTGATATTTACAGCATTGTAAAACAAGCCATAAGAGCTGGAATTGAACGGTATTCCTTGAAAGAATTGGAGGTTTTTTATGAGTTTCAAAGAAAGATGGAGCTCAGAGATGCATCCCATCATTTGAGAACCTTCGAAAGGCTAATTGAAACAAACCATCGTGACAGAATTCCGGAGGATACAATTCGGGCTATTGAAAGTTATAACAGTGAGGATTGTTTGTCAACCAGGCATTTAAGGAATTGGTTGGAGACTATTCGGAAAAACTTATTGAGCGAGGGGTATGAGATTTCGAGACCACTAATCGACACGGGTGAAGCAAGTGAAGCCTTAACTGAGCATCAGCAGCGAGTTCAAGAGTTGTATGATAGACTGGCTCATGATGTATCAATCAATTTTGAAGAAAGGAATGAGGAGGAGTACGCAAGGTGGCTATTGGCAAACATGCTGGACTGGTATCGACGTGAGAAGAAAGCAATTTGGTGGGAGTATTTCCGAATTCTGTCTTTACCTCCTGAAGAATTGATTGAAGAAAAGGCAGCTCTTTCAGGATTAAATTTTACTGGATACCGGGAGCAGGTAGGTGCAAGTGTTATAGACTCTTATCAATACCCTTCGCAAGATTGTGATATTCGTAAGGGAGATTCATTAAAAAACAGCGAGGGGTTGAATGCGGGAACCGTTGAGGCAATCAATCTTGATACATGTGTAATTAATATCAGAAAGGGGGCAGCTATTACGAACCATCATCCCATATCTGTTTTCAAACATATAATTGTAAACGATACGGTGAAGGAGCAAGCCATTTTTCGATTTGCTAGTTGGGTGGCAGACAATGGGATTGATTCCGATGGGTTTTTCCGGTCAGGACGAGATCTGTTGTTAAAAAATGCTCCGCGTACAAGCCATAACTCCGAAATGTCCGATGATGCACAGGCATCGGCCGTGGATATAGTGTTAGCACTAAATCAGGGAGTTCTGCCTATTCAAGGTCCGCCTGGAGCAGGGAAGAGTCATACCGCAGCAAATATGATAATTGCATTGGTGGCAGCTGGAAAAAAAGTAGGTGTTACGGCACTTAGTCATAAAGTTATAAGTGGTTTACTGGATAAGGTTATCAGAACTGCCAATGAACAAAACGTTGAATTAACTTGTATTCAAAAAGTTAAAGCCAAATCTCAGCATCCGAATCCAAGATTATTGGAGGTCACAACAAACGAAAAAGTATTAGAGGCACTTGTGACGGGGCAAGCCAACATTGCAGCAGGAACTTCCTGGCTGTGGGCACGAGAAGATTTTGACAGTGCGGTTGATGTGCTTTTTGTTGATGAGGCTGGGCAGTTGTCGTTAATTGATACTCTGGCTGTATCGCTTTCAGCTAAGAATATCGTGCTTTTAGGAGATCCGCAGCAGTTACAGCAGCCACAACAAGGAAGCCATCCAGAAGGAACGGAAGTTTCGGCACTTGAACATATCTTAAATGGACAGAAAACAATACCATCAGACAGGGGAATATTTTTAGATACAACCTGGCGCTTGCATCCAGAAATCTGTGCCTTTACGTCCGAGCTTTTTTATGAAAGTAGACTAGGCTCCAAGTCGCATTTGATCCAACAATTACTTGACGGGAATACAAAATATACCGGTGCTGGATTGTGGTATGAGCCAGTAGTACATGAGGGTAATCAGAGTTTATCCTTGGAAGAAGTTCATCGTGTACATGAAATTGTCTCGGAGCTAATTAAAGGAGATGTGTTTTGGACTGACGGAGGAAATGTAAAGAGAGTGCTGACATTGTCTGATATTATGGTAATCGCTCCCTATAATGCCCAGGTAGTTGGTTTAGAGTCTGCCTTGCCCGCAGGTACTCACATTGGAACTGTCGATAAATTTCAGGGACAGGAAGCTCCGGTGGTAATCTTCTCAATGAGCACATCAACGCCGGAAGATGCACCACGAGGAATGGAGTTTCTGTATAGTTTGAATCGGCTCAACGTAGCCGTTTCACGTGCGAGGTCCGCCTGTATTTTAGTAGCAAGCCCGAGACTATTCGAGCCTGAGTGTAAAAGCCCAGGTCAGATGAGGCTAGCTAATGCGTTTTGCAGGTACATTGAGATGGCTAGATGAATTTCAGGTTAGATTTTTTTACAAATAAAAATTATATGGCAAAGGCATTTTTCGGAAATATCAAGAATGAAATAAAATCCAACATTTATCAATCAAAGGATTCAATTCAAATTGCGGTCGCTTGGTTTACTAGTAAAGAACTCTTAGGATTTTTAACGGATAAGGTTCAAGAGAATTGCAAAGTAGAGATAATTATAAGTGACCATATTGAAAACGATAGACTTTCTTACACTAGGTTTATTGATAGCGGAGGGAAAGTATTCGTTCTTCAAAAAAGAAGTGGTAAATTCTTGCATGATAAATTTTCTATTTTCGACAGTAAGAATCTCTTAGCAGGGTCTTACAACTGGACTATATCCGCGGAATCCTTTAACCATGAATTTGTAATACAGAGTGATGAAAATTTATTGCTAATGCAATTTCAGGCCAGGTTTAATAATTTGAAGGGGATTGTCTCTAATTTCGATAGATACTTGCTATCTAATCGAGACATTGTGCAGGAGGATTCCAAGGAAGGGGAATTATTAAATCTTGAAGCAGAGTTGAAAACAGTTTTTGAACGTACCGTTACAGAAGCAGTCAACCAGGGTGCGTCAATCAACGAAAGACTTATAAGGGATTATATATTTAATTATGGAGCGGTTGGAGGAGCCAATAGGCTTATGCAATCAGGAACAGAACATATTCAATCTGGTTTTAAAAAGCTACTAGCAATTAACAAACCACAATTAACTTTCGAGTATATCATTCTTCAAGAAAGGTTTCAAATACTTTTTGATAAAAAAACTTTAAAAAGTGCTAGCGAAAGGCTTAAATTGTTTAGATCTGAAACCTTTAGGATATAATTTAAAAATTACACAGGCAGAGATATTTGCTAACGGTTTGAAAACAGTGAAGAATATTTTCGTAAGAAATTTTTCTAAAATTAAATCTAAATTTTATATTATGATATCTGATAACGTATTTGAAATAACATTAGAAATAGGCGAAGCAATCAATAGATTGGAGGAGCTTCAAGGAGCAGTATCATTTGAAGAATATGAAGAGATGGTGGTTTTCATGGCGGTTCTAAAAGTTTTAGAAGCAAGAGATCAGAAGATCAATCAAACTAATGATTTAAAGGTATTAGCAAGAGTTGCGTTGGATGCAATGGTTGATTATCAGACTGTATGGAAGAATTATCCAGAAGCAGCTCAACTGGCTCTCCCTCAGTTTTATGATCAAAGAAGTAGGTTCAATGGAGAAATGAAGATAAGGCAATATTGTCTAATACCTGAAATTAAGGATCTAGTAAAGAAATATTTTTCTGTTAAGTTTAGGATGAGTGTTTTATGAGATATATGTTTTCCTTGATTTTTTTATTTTACTAACATAGTGACAGTAATTAAATGATAATATAGTATTCAATTATTATATTATCTGTAGGTATTGGTTAAAGGGATGGCAATTCGCTCTTGGGGTGACAGGTATGGTAACCAGCAAGAGAACATTTACAAAACGGAATTTGAAATGTAAAAATTAGTCAGTAGTCAATATGAAATTCTAGTTGTGAAAATTGTGGCTTTATGAATTTTTATTATTTTGACTTAAAATTAGTGTCTGTTAATTTTATGATTATAAAAATATAGTTGAGTTAGCCTAAGAATTTAATTCCGTTTTTTTTATATAATTATGGATAAAATCGAAGGTAATGTACGGCTGGTAATGGATATAAAAAGTGGAGTTAATGTCCTGTTGTAGGACGATCTCTTCGTGGTTTTCATACGGCTATAGAATCATTTCTTAATCACAGGAAGGAACATGTAGAGAGAGAGAGAGAGAGAGTATCTGCATCATGTATCTCAGGTCGCTTAGCTATCCAGATCCTAACACGATTAATCAGTTTGGAAATATATGTGTAAAAAATGCGTTGTCTTCAGTTCTCGAACAGGTAGTGGAGATACTTATACAAGAAGGATTTGAAGAATTATATACAGACGGGCGCAAAATAGCTACCAATACCAAAGGTATAATATCTCAGGATGTTAGAGGCAAGAAGTGAAATTGAGTGATTATTAACGGCAAAGCATGATTCTTCTTAGGATCAGTAGAAGGCGGGCCGTTAAATTTTTTGAATTTTATTCCATAGAATAATTGATTACTTTGTGATTCAAAGACATCTACACCTCATGCTACTATTCAGTTATATATAGGTAAGTTTGTTCAAATTTAATAATGCTGCAAGTTGTTGTTTAGTCTAATATGTATAACATAAATCTATAAAAATTGATAAATGGAGTCAAATAATGAAATTCTAGAGGAAGTTGAAGATAAATTAGAGTCGGATGAGTTTTATCAGCAGGAAGACGGACAGATTGAAATAGAGGTAAAGGAGCGAAAGATTGTTTGGCAAGCAAAAGATTTCTCAATTCGAGAGTTTCAAACTATGAAGCAAGATAGAGAATTGGTGCTGCAACCGGACTATCAGAGAAATTTTGTTGTTTCTAGTCAATTATCAAGTAAACTTATAGAGTCAGTTCTATTAGATGTACCTATTCCTGTATTGTATCTTGCAGAAGAAAAAGATGGGACCTTTTCAGTAATTGATGGTCAGCAGAGACTGACCTCGTTTTTGTCTTTTCTGGATGAGAAATTCCCTAATGGAGACGAGTTCAGACTGACTGGGTTGAAGGTGTTGTCTGAATTTAATAGAAAAACCTATTCCCAGCTTGATAAAGAGTTGCAGACTAAGATAAAAACCACAACCCTTCATTCGATAATTATTAAAAAAGAATCTAATGAAGACATAAAATTTGAAATTTTTGAAAGATTAAACACAGGATCTACAAAGCTTAATGAAGATGAAATTAGAAATACTGTCTACAGAGGTGAGTACATTAAATTTTTGGCAGAGCTAAGTGACAATGCGTCCTTTGACAATCTGGTTAAAAAGAAGACCTACAAAAATAGAATGATATATAGAGGTATGATACTTAGATTTTTTGCTCTATCTGAAAAATCTTACTTGAATTATAAATCGTCAATGAAGCAGTTTTGTAATAAGGAATTAAGAGATAATAGACATTTGTCTCCTGAAAAGCAAAACGAATATAAACAGAGATTTGAACACTGCATAGATTTAGTAAAAACAGTATTTGGTTCAAACGCATTTCGTAGATACATACCAGGTAATAAAATGGAATCCGGAAAATGGGCATCTAACCAAATCAATATGGCACTATTCGATCTGCAAATGGTCGGTTTCGTCAACTATTCAAAAAATGAAGTCTTAGCTAATGCTGATTTAATAAGAGAGGGTCTACTCTCTTTGATGATATCTGATGACACCTTTCAGCAGTTGATAGGTTATAAGACATCTGATACGGATAATGTAAGAAAGCGATTCCGAATATATATGGAAATGCTGGAAAAAGCTATTGGCGATAAATTATATCAAAGAAGAGTATTCCCTTATCATGTAAAAGAGGAACTTTTTCTAGAAAGGGCCTATTGTTCCATATCAGGACAAAGAATATTATCAATTGAGGATGCAGAGGTAGATCATGTAGTTCCTTATGCCAAGGGTGGGCAAACAGTGAAAGAAAATGCTCAGCTAGTTCTTAGATATTTCAATAGAGCAAAAGGAGACAAGATAAATATTGATTAATTAAGTAATCATAAGTGGTTCAACTGAGTATTCCAGTCCCGGTAAGTTAGGGGCTATGGTATAAACTGTAAACTTTTCAATCCGTAGGGTGAAGCTTAAAGCCTGACGGTGTTTTCAAAAATTGTCAAAAATCGCCGAAGCGATTGATTTAGGATCATGCCCCGGTTTAGAATCGGCGTGGTCCATTTTTTTTGAAGCCTCCCTTATGGCCAAACGTATGAGTACAAACATTTTTGTGCGTTTATTATGGCTTGATTATATCTAGGGCAATTACTAAACCATGCCAATGTTTACCTTGGTAGATCCAATTACGCTTTCCGGTGCCAGGTATGTTATCCCAACCGACCGCATATCCAAAGTTGATGTTATTAACTCCAAACATCAGAAAAAATCCGTACGTGAAAGTAGCAGACTTCCTATCAATCCCTAATCCCGGTGCATTCGAGGCCGCCTTTAAATCCGTAGCACCAATGTTAAACATTAAACCAGGATTTACAGAATATTGATTTAGTGTCTTGCCCATCGTTTTTTTTAATGGATCAAATACGTTAAAGCTCCATTTGGCGACCGGCGCGAAACCGATGTTAACTCCTGTTTCAACAACATTCGGATACTTTACTGCATCT
>DASYHR010000937.1:0-5016 GCA_035998385.1 Dyadobacter sp.
ACGGGGTACTTTCAAAATATGATACATTTCTTCAGATATGCCTAAAAGCTCTACAGCTTTATCAAATCGTTGCATCATCGACTCCAATGGATTCTCTTTATCCTTAATTGGTGCAGGTTCTATATATGACATTATTATTTGGAATTAAAATGTTGATTTATAGCGTTTTAATTAAATTAATTATTTTGCTGATACAAACATACTGTATTTAGAAAGACAAAAGCAAAAAACTAAAATTTCTTAGAATGATACAATAAAACTCGAGAAGTAGATTGTTCTATACTCTTAATATTGCTTAAAAGGATTGAATAGAATTGTGCCAATTATCCAAATTAATTGAATGATTTCAGGAGTTTTTTGAAATGAAAAAAAGAATAGAATTTGGAAATATTTTTTATCAGGAGAATGATTGAAATCTGCCGTCTGAAGATCTGTTGTTACATCCCTGACGGGATTTTGAGGGTGATTGTTCTTCCATCCGTGGCTACCGAAGTTACATCGCTACGCGATTGGTGGATATCGAGCGAAATTTCATGCAAAGTATTAAAGAACCGCACATCTCACGACGTTCATCCTTCGTGTGCTTTGCGTTTAATCTTCTCTACTTTGCGTGAAAAGACATGGAGAAGTTTCACGCAAAGGCCTAAAGAACCGCGAAGGTCGCGAGGAATTTGACTGGATACGTAATTCTGGATATTACGATAATAATGCCGTCAGCATGAAATATTGGTAGCAACTTAACACGGCGGCATCTAAGTAAATGCCATAGGCATGTAATCTCTATCAGAAGGGGAATTTCAAATAAAGTGTTGAACAGTCGCAAAGCTTGCGGAGTTTACACTGTGTGTGCTTTGCGTTTAACCTTTTCTTCTTTGCGTGAAAATGACGAAACTCACCCAAACCTATAAAACAAAAAAAGGAAGCGCATAATACGCTTCCTTTTAAAAATAACCTGAATATGGCGATTACGCCATTTCGATTTTTGAAGCGTAACGCTTACGATCGTTCTCTTCAAGATAGATTTTACGCATACGTATGCTTTGCGGCGTAACTTCAAGATACTCATCCTTCTGGATATACTCCATTGATTCTTCCAGTGAGAAGTTGATTTTCGGAGCGATGCGTAGACCGTCATCCGTACCAGAAGCACGCATGTTAGTCAATTTTTTCGCTTCCTGAAGGTTCACAACGATGTCGTTAGGACGGTTGTGCTCTCCAATTACTTGTCCACCGTATATTTCATCACCTGGCTCCACGAAGAAACGTCCGCGATCCTGTAGTTTATCAATCGTATAACCCGTTGCAGGACCTGTATTTTTTGAAATAATAGATCCACTGATACGTCCCGGGATTGGTCCGCGGAAAGTACCGAATTCTTTGAAACGGTGCGTCATCACAGCTTCTCCCTGAGTCGAAGTCAATACATTTGAACGAAGACCGATCAAACCTCTTGAAGGAATCAGGAATTCAAGGTGTTGCAAATCTCCTTTTGGTTCCATAATCAACAACTCACCTTTACGTTGTGTTGCCAATTCAATTACTTTACCTGCAGTAGATTCCGGTACATCAACAACCAATGTTTCGATTGGCTCCAAACGCTCACCGTTTTCGTCAGTTTTGAACAAAACCTGTGGCTGACCTAATTGCAATTCATAACCTTCACGACGCATCGTTTCGATCAGAACTGACAAGTGAAGAATACCACGACCGAAAACAAGGAATTTATCTTCAGTATCAGTTGGCTCAACACGAAGTGCAAGGTTTTTCTCTGTTTCTTTCAACAGACGATCACGAAGGTGACGTGATGTTACAAACTTACCTTCTTTACCAAAAAACGGAGAGTTGTTGATTGTGAACAACATGTTCATTGTCGGCTCATCAACAGCAATACGAGCGATTGGCTCAGGATTTTCAAGATCAGCAAGTGTATCACCGATTTCAAAATCTTCGATACCAGTTACAGCACAGATATCACCTGCACCCACTTCGGTAACTTTAACTTTACCAAGTCCTTCAAAAACCTGAAGTTCTTTTACTTTCACTTTTTTAATCACACCGTCAGCTTTGCAAAGTGACAATGTCTGACCTTCTTTGATTGATCCGCGTTTCACACGACCGATCGCGATACGTCCAACGAACGCATTGTAATCCAAAGAAGTGATCTGCATTTGAAGCGTTCCGTCTGCGATTACCGGAGCAGGAATTGATTCAAGGATCGTATCAAGAAGATAAGTGATATCTTCAGTTTTGTTCTGCCAGTCTGGTCCCATCCAGCCTTGTTTCGAAGAACCGTAAACAGTAACGAAATCAAGCTGGTCTTCAGTTGCACCCAGGTTGAACATCAGGTCAAATACATTTTCCTGAACTTCTTCCGGACGGCAGTTTTCTTTATCTACTTTGTTAACGACAACGATTGGCTTAAGACCAAGGTCGATCGCTTTACCCAATACAAAACGTGTTTGTGGCATCGGACCTTCGAATGCATCCACCAAAAGGATTACACCGTCAGCCATTTTAAGTACACGCTCTACTTCACCACCAAAGTCGGCGTGACCTGGAGTATCAATTACGTTGATTTTCGTGTCCTTATATCTTACCGATACGTTCTTAGAAACGATGGTAATTCCCCTCTCCCTTTCCAGGTCATTGTTGTCCAGAATAAGGTCATCAAACTCCTGGTTATCGCGAAATAACTTTGAAGCGTGAATGATTTTGTCAACCAATGTTGTTTTACCGTGGTCAACGTGCGCAATGATTGCGATGTTACGAATGGCTTGCATTGTTTTATGGATCAATTGTTTACGGTGGTCGTCCCGTAGTTTTTGTTTTTTGCGGACTTGCCGGTCTGCTTAGTTTATGGTGAAGTTTCAGCAAACAGGGTGCAAAGGTAATTAGTTTTTCGCTGAATAACAGTATTTTACAATTAATTTATTGTTAGTTGACCAAAACCGCAGTTTAAACCACGAGAAGTGCAAAAACGTTAATAATTGTTTAACATATTAGTCGAATTACGATAACACCAACTTTTACATTTCTACATCAATTTATCCCTTTTCGCACATCAGTTTAAGCCGCTTGGGATGTTAAGAATCGGTGTCTTTCGGATAAACTTCTTGAAAATGAGTATTGTTTTGAGAATTGACATCTGGCCAGGCTCCAATTTTGTATCCATAGCGGCGTTTAGTTTCTTTGTAAATTATTGAACACTTAATTATTCCTATGAATAAGAGAATATTGACAGGTCTGTTCCTGTCTGTAAGCACTTTAACCTATGCTCAGGACAATGCTGCAAAGTATGCGGAGACGATTACACCTGCGGATTTGAAGAAACATTTGGTAATTATTGCTTCCGATAGTCTGGAAGGCAGAGACACAGGGTCGCCCGGACAGAAAAAAGCGGCGGAATATGTGGTGAAGCATTTTAAAGAATATGGGCTGCAACCAATCGCTACAGAAGCGGATGGCTCGAAATCCTTTCTACAAAAATATACACTTTATAAGCGTGGTTTCGGAGAGGTATATGTCAAAGCCGGAAGCAAAACGTACGGATTTAATAAAGATTTTTATTTGAATGGAATCCTGGATATTCCACAGGAACTGAGCACGCCGGTTGTTCTGGCTGGTTTTGGCATTCAGGAAGCTGCATATAACGACTATGCGAATCTGGATGTGAAAGATAAGGCTGTCATAGTATTCGAAGGAGAGCCCAAGCTGAAGAATGGAAAGTTTCTGTTGAGCGGATCAGATGAAAAGTCTAAATGGACGGGTCCGGTTTCGTGGCAGAATAAAGCGAAGCTGGCACTTGAAAAAGGTGCGAAATATGTATTGGTTATTACCGATAAAACTGGAGAAGATCTGGACAAGGAGATTCGTCAGCGTACTGTCATGGCCAGAAGATACAGCGCACTTACGCTGAATCCTGTGGTTGAGTCGCCGAATAAGGTCGCAACTTTTGTTGTAACCCCTGAAATGGCTGCCCGGATTATGAATACCACTGCCTCTAAGCTGCTTAAAGAAAAGGCAGACATTGAGAAAAATGGCGCGCCCATTTCGAAAACAGTGAAAGGTAATGTAAGCTTGAAAGTAGAGAGAAAAACAGAAACTGTGGAGACTGAAAACGTGGCAGCGTTTTTGGAAGGAACAGATAAAAAGGATGAGGTACTTGTGATCAGCGCGCACCTTGACCACATCGGTATATCTCCGAATGGGGAAATTAATAATGGTGCGGATGACGATGGTTCAGGAACAGTATCGTTACTGGAGCTTGCTGAGGCATTCAGCAAAGCCAAAGCGGAAGGCAAAGGTCCAAGAAGAAGTATCCTTTTCCTGAATGTAACAGGTGAAGAAAAAGGCTTGTTTGGCTCAGAATTCTACTCTGAAAACCCATTGTTGCCGCTTAAAAATACGATTGCTAACCTGAATATTGATATGATCGGCCGTGTGGATGAAGCGCATAAAGATGATCATAAATATGTGTATCTGATTGGTTCAGATAAGCTATCTTCTCAGTTGCATGCGGTGAGTGAAGAGGCAAACAAAAAATACGTGAATTATAATCTGGACTACAGATTCAACGATCCGAAAGATCCGAACCGTTTCTATTATCGTTCAGACCATTACAACTTTGCAAAAAAAGGAGTACCGGTTATTTTCTATTTTACGGGTGTACATGAAGACTACCACCGTCCGGGAGATGATGTTGAAAAAATCCTTTTTGACAAACAGTCTGGTATTGTGAAGCTTGTTTTCCATACTGCCTGGGAACTGGTGAATCGTGACGAACGAATTATCGTGGATAGTAATAAGGAGTAATTTTGAATTCCGGTCTGCATCACGGAGTGAGGCTGCACGGAAATCTGGAAAACGCCGATACTTATAAGCCTTTTAGTCCGGCTCAGGCCGTCCAGACCGGAGTTTTTCCTGTCTGCATCACGCGGTGAGGCTGCACGGAAGTTGACTAATTGGAATGCATATAGCCACCAGCCAGGAAAGATAAAACGCATGAAGAAAGTCACA
>DASYHR010000940.1:0-1846 GCA_035998385.1 Dyadobacter sp.
AAATTTCAGATTTCAATTGATGGAAATAAAATCAAACATATTTTCGGTGAGAGCGGCTCGGATGAATGGAAGTGGTATGATGCGGGAGAAGTCGATATCAAAAAAGAGCAAATTCAATTAGCACTTCATGACCTGACTGGCTTCAACGGACGCTGTGACGCCATATTATTCACAGATGCTTCGAAATTCACGCCTCCCAACAAACTCGAAGAACTCACTGCTTTTCGCAGAAACCAACTCAATCTGACGGATACACCACGTTCTGCCGGAAGGTTTGACATGGTGGTAGTGGGTGGTGGCATTGCCGGAACCTGCGCGGCTATATCTGCGGCGCGTATGGGTATGAAAGTAGCTCTTATTCAGGATCGCCCCGTACTGGGCGGTAACAACAGCTCGGAAGTTCGGGTACATTTGATGGGTGATGTAGACAAGAATCATTACCCAAAACTGGGCAGAATTGTAAGAGAAATGGACAATGGCGATCCTGGGAATGGCAATGCGGATGCGAAGGAATATGGCGACAAACGTAAAACGGACATTATCAAAGCAGAACCAAACATTTCTCTTTTCCTGAACACCTTTGTTTTTAAGGCTGAAAAACAGAATGACATCATCATCGCAGTAGTGGGCAGAGATATCGCAACAAATCAGGAAACACGGTTTGAAGGTTCATTTTTCTCAGACTGTACAGGTGATGGTACGCTGGGTTTCCTTGCAGGTGCCGATTTCAGAATGGGTCGGGAAAGTAAAGCTGAAACCGGAGAATCCTATGCTTCAGAAAAAGCAGATGATTTTACATTGGGGACTTCCAACCTCTGGGCCTCCCTCCCATCCGACTCCGTCACATCATTTCCTGCTACTCCGTGGGCACTACAGTTCTCGGACGAGTACCATATCGACCAAACCAAATCGGACTGGGAATGGGAAACCGGCTTCGGAAACTTCAACACGATTACCCAGGCGGAACAAATCCGTGACCACAATCTTAGGGCGATATATGGCAATTGGTCTTATTTGAAAAACAGCAAGAAAGAAAAATACGGCAAACAGGAGCTAGCCTGGGTCGCATATATTGGTGGAAAGCGGGAGTCAAGAAGATTGATTGGCGACCATGTTCTTAACCAGATGGATATACAGGAAGGCAAGTTTTACCCGGACGGATCAGTTACCGCGACATGGACGATTGACCTTCACTTTCCGAACGAAAAGAACAGCAAGTATTTTGAAGGTCAGGAGTTTTTTGCGAGTACAAAACATATCAAGGTAGCGCCGTATACCATCCCTTACCGCTGCTTGTATTCTAAAAATATTCAGAACTTATTCATGGCAGGAAGGAATATAAGCACCACACATGTGGCTTTTGGTAGCACCCGTGTTATGCGTACGTGTGGGATGATGGGAGAAGTCGTAGGTTTTGCAGCCTCGCTGGCAGCGAAATACAAAACGACACCGAGAGGAATTTATGAACACCATTTGCCTGAACTCGTGGGTATTTTGAAAGGTGAAACCCTGGCTCCGCAGCCGTAATTTTCACCAAAGCAGTGCGAATGATAAAGGGATATATCCAGATTATTTGTTTGCCTCTGTGTACACACAAATACATGGTGTTGCATCCCTACAGGATTTATAAATAGTGATTGGATACTATTTCTACCAATATGGTATCGCTACGCGATTTTTCGGAGCCGAAGTCAGAAAATATAAAATGCCAGAGGCATGTAATATCGGTAGAACAACACAACGGCCCGAAACCTTTTAAAATGCCGTCAGGCATGCAACATTGATAAACATTATCCGTGAAAATTCGTGCATCCGTGGCAACACAAAAACCATTTAAGAACTAATT
>DASYHR010000164.1:0-2584 GCA_035998385.1 Dyadobacter sp.
TTTTTTTTTGCCGTTTCGTCAACGGCTGTAAGTGAATTAAGTTGAAGAACGTGTGTCAGATTAGCCAGTTTCATCAGGCAGAGCTCAACATGCAAACGCTGATTTTTTGCCGATTTGTAGTTGATGTCGCACTGACTTGCCACACTGAGTGCCGACAGCAGGAAACTCATATCTGCCGATACAGCCTGTTCAAGGTACTTTCTTTCTGCCGCTTCTGAAACCTGTAAGAGCGTAACCGTTGCAGGATCCTTACACACCAACAGGTTCCTGAAATGTTCCAGCATTCCGACTACAAACAAATGACCGTCAAAACCTTTTCTCAGAATTTCATCAAAAAGAACAAGTGACCTTGCTACGCTACCTGAAGTAAGCGCGTCGGTGATTTTGAAATAATAATCGTAATCAAGAATATGCAGATTTTCCAGTACCGCCGCATAGGTGAGGTGGTTGTCTGTAGAAAATGTCACGTTCAGATCAAACATAGAGAGGGCATCGCGAAGTCCGCCATCGGCCTTTTGTCCGATCAGTTCCAACGCCTCCTGATCCGTCTGTATACCTTCCTTTTTCGCTATGTCAGCCAGATGGTGGGCTATGTCTTTGGGTTGAATTCTGTTGAAATCGAAGATTTGGCAACGGGATAAGATCGTTGGCAATATCTTATGTTTTTCGGTAGTAGCCAGAATGAAAATGGCGTAGCCCGGCGGTTCTTCCAGCGTTTTCAGGAAAGCATTAAATGCCGCCTGTGAAAGCATATGAACCTCATCAATGATATAGATTTTGTATTTGCCTGTTTGAGGCGGATAACGCACCTGATCGATCAGATTTCGTATATCCTCCACAGAGTTGTTGGAAGCCGCATCCAGCTCATGCACATTGAATGATGCATTGTTCTGGAAGCTGACGCAGGATTCACATTGCCCGCACGCCTCTACTTCTTCACTCAAATTCTGACAATTGATTGTCTTTGCCAGGATACGTGCACACGTAGTTTTCCCTACACCCCTCGGACCGCAAAATAAGAAAGCCTGCGCCAGGTGGTTGGTACGTATTGCATTTTTAAGTGTAGTCGTAATGTGTGACTGGCCAACAACCGAGTCAAAGGTGACAGGGCGGTACTTTCTGGCCGAAACAACGAAATGATCCATGGTGCAAGTTACTTCCCTTGTGTGGGATTTCAAAGCTACTTTTTTTCGAGGAGCGGGTAAACCCGTACGTAATCGATCTCCATTTTTTGAGGGAAAATGCTGTCATCCACGCCTTTCTGACCTCCCCAATCACCGCCAACGGCAATGTTCAATAAAAGATGAAATGGTTTGTCAAAAGGCCATTCTTCCCAGCCATAGTTGATATTTTTTCTGAATTTAAAGTATTGAACCCCGTCAATGGAGATCGTGATTTCTTCCGGAGTCCACTGGCAACCATATACATGATAGCCCGAGGATACATTGGTTGTCATGATCTTACCGCCTTTGTTTGTTTTGATGCTGTGGTTGAATGCTTTTGTATGAATATTTCCATGAATCCTGTTCGGATCAAATCCTACATGCTCCATGATATCGATTTCACCATTGTCGGGCCAACCGTTATTTCCGTAGGTGTCGGTGCTCGGAAGCATCCATATAGCTGGCCAGGTGCCTGTACCAGCCGGCAATTTGGCCTTGATTTCAAATTTACCATACAAAAAATCGCCTTTGCCTTTCGATACAAGCCGTGCAGAGCTGTAATTCAGCTTGGCTGACGATTCTTTGATGGCTTCGATAATTAATCTACCTTCTTCTACACGTGCGTTTTCGATGCGATCGGTGTAATTCTGGAGTTCATGATTTCCCCATCCATCGTCCCCGAGGTCGTAGCTCCATTTTGTTGAATCGGGTTTTCCTGTGTAGTCGAACTCGTCTTTCCATATAGGGATTTTGCTAAACTCATATTTCTTCGCAACCGGATTTTTGGGAATGGTAAGCTGCGCCTGACTTTCCAATGTGAAAAAAGAAAACGCAACAGACAGGCACGTGACAGCTATTTTTGGAATCATAATGAAATCAGATTAACACGATTGACAATTTTTCGGAAGCCATACGCTATTCAGTTTCGTGTGGTTCACTTACTTTTTTAACGAAATCAGGCATCAAAACTGCTCGTTTAAATGCAAATAAACAAACGGGAGGCAGCTCTTGGTGATAGCTTAGGATTTCCTGTTAATTTTGTACTTCTACTCCACTTTTTGAACATGAAGTCTATTAAATTGAATACCCAGGTGGCAGTCCCTGCTTCTGACTGGAAAATCAAACATCAATCCAGAATACTGACAATAGGCTCTTGTTTTGCAGAAGTAATGGGTCAGCAACTGAGAAGTTATAAGTTCCCGGTTTTAAACAATCCTTTGGGTACTACATTCAATCCGCTCACCATTTGTAAACTGTTGGACAGTGCTCTAAGCAACAGACTACCTGCTCCGGCACTGTATACTGAAAATGCAGATAAAATATGGTTCCATCACGACTTTCATTCTTCGTTGTGGGCTCCCGACAGAGCGTTGTTAGAACGTAAACTGACAAGTAAACTTGCGGAAGTCAAAAGTTTTTTG
>DASYHR010000956.1:0-1782 GCA_035998385.1 Dyadobacter sp.
TGTAGCTAATTCTACCTCGGCCACCGGTAGCGGATTTCCAAGTAATAGCTTCAGAACCATTGCTTCTGCTGCTGTGAAAAACAGTACTGCCAACGAAACCGCCTGGGGTATTGCTTCCTTTTTCGGACGTGTGAATTACGATTATAACAAAAAATATCTCTTTACAGGTAACCTACGCTACGACGGATCGTCGCGTTTCGGAGCCAACAACCGCTGGGGTATGTTCCCGTCAGCCTCAGTAGGCTGGGCGGTATCTGAAGAGAACTTCATGAAAAGTGTGAAAGCGATTTCTGAATTAAAACTGAGAGCCAGTTATGGTGTAACCGGTAACCAGGGTGGAATTGGCAACTTTGCATCACTTGGGCTTTGGGGAGGTCAGCGAGGCGGTTTGCGAGGCGGCGGCGGAGTGACGCCAGGTGCCGGTGGGTCAGCTGCATATGCCGACTATCCGGGCTTCAACCCTATTCAGCTCGCTAATCCGAACCTGAAATGGGAAACCACTGCACAGCTTGATTTCGGTATCGACATGGGTCTTTTCCAGGACAAACTCACCGTTACTTTCGACTATTACAATAAGCAAACCAAAGACATGCTTCTGGAGGTACCTACACCGCGCTCAACAGGCTACAGCACTTTGCTGCAGAACTATGGCGAAATGGAAAACAAAGGTTTTGAATTAGGAATTAACGCCTCTCCTGTTCAGACTGAAGCATTTTCATGGAACATTGCCTTTAACTTATCCCGTAATAAAAATCTTGTCAAAAAGCTGGCCGCACCCATTACGCTTTTCTCACGCGAATATGTACGTATCGAAGAAGGATATCCCTTATTCTCGTTCTATGTTCATGAGCAACTGGGCGTAGACGAACAAACCGGCGATATCATCTGGAACACAGGAGCAGACGAGGTTTTCAATGTCAACACTGACCGCTTCCTGACCGGCAAAAATGCATGGCCCGACTTTCAGGGAGGACTTACCAATACTTTCAACTACAAAGGTTTCGATCTGATGGCATTTCTGCAATACAGTTATGGAAATGATGTGTTCAATTACAACCGCTATTTCTTCGAACACGGCGGGGAGCGCACAACAGGTTACAGCGCGCAACAATTGGATCGCTGGCAGCAGCCTGGCGACAAAACAGACATCCCGCGCCTTGCCCGCAAAAACTACGATACCAACTTCCGTCCGTCACGCCACATAGAAGATGCCTCTTACCTGCGTTTGAAAAATATTTCGCTGGGTTACGCAGTGCCCAAATCACTCACTTCGAAGATTGGCATCGGTAGTTTGAGAGTATACGTATCGGGACAAAACGTATTGACATTCACCAAATACACGGGTCTTGATCCGGAGGTTTCAGTGAGTCCGTCGGAGACATTACAGGGAATAGATCAGGGTGTAATGCCGCAGCCACGCGTATGGATGGGCGGAGTTAACTTAACTTTTTAAAGAACAGGATCATGAAAAAAATCATCACAGCAGCAATCATATTTGGCTCGGTTTCAGCATGTAATGTTCTGGATATCGAACCACTGTCACAAATCAGTAGTAACCAGGCATTCACCAGTCTGAACAACGCCGAAGGTGTGGTAAATGGCATGTACAATAACCTGCAAACGGTATATATGTGGCGGGTGCAAGTGATCAGCGATGTGGCCTCTGATATGTCTCAGCAGATAGACACCTGGGATGCCCTTAACTCTGCGGACGAATTCAACTTCAGTGCAGATAACTCCGAGGTAGACGACCTTTACACATCATTGTACCGGTGTGTGGAT
>DASYHR010000999.1:0-2093 GCA_035998385.1 Dyadobacter sp.
GGTGACTGAGCAAATATCCGGAGGCAATTATTCAGTTCGATCCAACGACAAAGAAGACGATGATCTGGGACGTATAAGTGCTGCGCTTAATACCATGACGGAGTCTCTGCAGAAAACTTTTACGGATCTGGAAGACCGCACGTGGTTGCAGGGCGGAAGTGTGCGTATTTCCGAGGCCATCCGCGGCGAGCGTATTTTGAAAAACCTGTCGGTCAGTCTGATAGAATCTATTACCGCTTACATAAATGCTCCAGTCGGTACAGTATACATTCAGGACAAGGATTGGAATTTCAAACTTACCGCTGCACACGCTGCTTCCAATGCGCCTGAATACCTTTTTGCCGGAGACGGAATTTCAGGTCAGGTTATACTAAGTAAGGAAATTACGGTTATCAGCCAGATTCCTGATAATTATCTAGCGGTCAAATCTTCGCTGGGATCTACTTTGCCAGTGGCAATTGTAGTCATTCCTCTGATTCATACAGGAGAGTGTCTTGGCATTATTGAACTTGGAATGCTGAAGGCCCCTAGCCAATTGCAGTTACAGTTGCTGAACGATATACAGGACACGATATCTATCGGTGTTAATTCGGCTTTGGATTATGTGAAACTTCAAAATTTTCTGGAGGAAACGCAGGCGCAATCTGAGGAACTTCAGGCACAGCACAATGAACTGGAAAATCTCAATTCGGAATTGGAAGCACAAGCCCAAAAGCTGCAGGCCTCGGACGAAGAATTGCGGGTTCAGCAGGAAGAATTACAGCAGATCAATGAAGAACTGGAAGAAAGAAGTGGTCTGCTCGAAGAGAGAAATTATGAAATCAGAAAGAAGGCTGCAGAACTGGAACTGACTACCAGATATAAATCTGAGTTTTTGGCCAACATGTCCCATGAGCTACGGACTCCGTTAAATTCCATATTATTGCTGAGCAGATTGCTTGCCGAGAATGAAGAAAAAAACATGACGGCCGATCAGGTGGAGTATGCCTCAGTGATTCGCTCTTCCGGCAATGGGTTACTCGGGCTGATTGACGAAATTCTTGATTTGTCGAAGATTGAGGCGGGTAAAATGGAGCTTGACTATGTGACAACGTCCGTCAAAGATATCTGCCAGGATCTGAAATCATTGTTTGCACCTGTTGCAAAAGATAAGGGTCTTGAATTCAATATCGATATTGCAGATGACATCCCTGCCGTATTTGAAACAGACAAAACCAGACTTGAGCAAGTCTTGAAAAATCTTGTTTCCAACGCGCTCAAGTTTACGTCTCAGGGTGGTGTGACAATAAGTGTGAGCCGGGGACGGCAAGACGATAAAATAGAGTTTGAAGTGCATGATACCGGTATTGGTATTGCCCAGGATAAACTTCATTTAATATTTGAAGCCTTTCAACAAGCCGATGGTTCTACGAAGAGAAAATATGGTGGCACCGGCCTTGGACTATCCATTAGCAGGGAGCTTGTGAAATTGCTGGGCGGGGAGATCTGGGTTACGAGTGTTCCGGGTGAAGGAAGCAGATTCTTTATCAGTGTACCTACCGGTAAAGAGGCGGCCATGTCGGCGAGAGAAAATGAGCTGTTGCCACAACCTGAATTGCCACGTAGTATGCCTGCAGAAGAGTCACCTGCGAGATACGTCACAACCACGATTCCGGAAAACGTTCCTGACGACAGAGGGGATATTCTTCAAACGGATAAGGTAATTTTGATCGTAGAAGATGACACGCTCTTTGCACGAACGCTTCAGGACTACACACGCAAACAGGGCTACAAGTGTATCGTTGCGGTTCGGGGTGATGAAGGTTTGCAACTTGCGGAGGTTTTCAAGCCTATGGGAATATTGCTTGATATTGAACTACCGGTGATGAGTGGCTGGCAGGTAATGGATGCACTCAAGAGTAATCCTCAAACCCGTCATATTCCTGTGCACATTATGTCGTCACACAGGATGAAAAATGAAAGCCTGCTGAAGGGTGCCGTTGACTTTATCGACAAACCCATGGTGGCAGACCGGATGAAGGAGGTGTTTGAAAAAATTGAATATGTGATCAGCAAAAAATCTAAAAAAGTACTGATCGTAGAAGATAATAGTA
>DASYHR010001004.1:0-2276 GCA_035998385.1 Dyadobacter sp.
CGGATTTACACCCAATTTTTCAAGCTTATTGCTGATTGAAGTATTGATGTACATCCCGAAATTTCTGGGAATCAGCATGGGGAACGGAGTTTGATAGTGATCAAAAACTCCTTTGAGTTGCATCCAGTAAGGTAGTTCGGAAGGGCCGCCAATGTAGGCCAGATTAGGAAGAATAATTTCTTCGTAGAGTGGACGAAGAACCACGTTGGGACTGAAATATTCCGGATGTTCTTCCGCTTCTTTCAGGATGGCTTCTTCAGAAAAGGTAATATCCGTATTTAATACTTTAAATAGATCCTCTTCTCTTACAATACGTTCTCTCAGGTTATCCCGAAGATAGAAAAGGTTAATTTGTCTTGCATTCAGCGGTGTATGATAACCAAGGTCTGCAAGTTTGGAAGTAGTTTCGGTAACGAGTTTTTCAGCTACCGATTGGGTAAGTTCTTCAGCGATAACCGGAAGGAAATGTCTCTTCAAATCTGCATGATCAGCATCCAGGCAAATAAGGCCTTCGGAGCCGAATAACTCGTGCATATAACATCGAACTGCATCAGTAAGCGTATCATTTTCCAGATATGCCTTTGCAAATAGGAGAGGCTTTGTTGGTAATACCTTCAAAATACTTTCCAGTTCTTTCGGATTAAGTCTTCCCACTGCTCCCTGGTGCTCACCTTCCCATTTAAAGGTCTCTCCGAAAAGATGAAATGAAGCGATTTCAGCGAAATCATGATCCTCAGTGGCCATCCAGTAAACAGGCACAAAATTGTGATTCGGGTAAGCCTGTTTCAGCTCCCTGGCCAACTTTATCGTGGTGACGATCTTGTATATGATATACAAGGGGCCTGTAAATATATTGAGTTGATGGCCGGTAGTGACCGTAAATGTATTGGCGTCAAGCAGTGTCGAAAAGTCAGGTTTGTTAGGTTGACCTTTGTATTGTTTTTCAAGCACATCTACAAGCGTCCGTCGTTTTTCTGCATCAAAACCAGATTTACTCTCTATAGCCTGGCTGGCATTTTCGATCGCAGGATATACGCTGTAAAGATCCCTGGTCGCGGGTTTCTGGTCGAGGTAATCAAGAAGTAATGCCGGAAACTGCCCTGTTTTACGCAGATCCACTTTGGTTGATTTCACGAAAGGTGGTTTTTCAGTAGTAAGTAGAGAGTCCAACACAGTGCTTTTTTGAATATAAATGAAACCCTGTAAATATCGTTAAAGTTCAGGATTCGTCAATATGTAACGAAGTATAGGATTGATCTTATATACTGAAAAAGCCGAAACTGAAACAGTATCGGCTTTAATATTCATTTGGTTTTTAGTCGTGCCGGTTTTCAGACCGGAACATTTTTATGCTTCAGAATGTGTAGTCATTTTTTGTTATAAGATCGTCTGCAATTCTGCGACGTGCTTCTTTAAGATTCAATGGTTCTATTTTGGTAAATCTTTTCAGCCCCATCAACATTACACGAAGTTCATCACTTTCAGCGAAGCTTGTAATGGCCGCCCGGCCCGCATTGTTTGTTTTTTCCACAGCTCTGTGCAGATACACAAGGGCAAGGTCTTTGTAAAGCTGATTGGCATTATCGCCGGTCAGTTCAATCCGTTTTTCAACGCGCAGTAGGACAGATTCGGCTACATAGGTTTCTATAACCATATCTGCCAAACTCATGATAATTTCCTGTTCTTCTGAAAGCTTGGTCATGAATTTCTGTACGGCCGAACCAGCGACCATCAACACCGCCTTTTTTAGATTTTTGATCACCTTTTTCTCTGCTGCGAAGGTAGATTCATCTTCATCCACACTAAAATCAGGAATCGACATAATCTCTTTTCCGACAGCCATGGCAGGCGCCATTAAATCCAGCTGACCTTTCATTGCTCTTTTAAGAAGCATATCAACGACAAGCAAACGGTTAATCTCATTGGTGCCTTCAAATATCCTGTTGATACGGCTGTCGCGATATGCGCGATCCATGGGCGCATCCGCGGAGAAACCCATACCGCCGTAAATCTGAACACCTTCATCCACAACAAAATCAAGCACTTCGGAAGCGTGCACTTTCATGATCGCACATTCGATGGCAAGTTCTTCCAGTGATTTAAGCTTGGCATCCGCTTCTGCCATGCCTTTTTCCAGAAATGCTACTGTGAGGTCGTCGATACTTTGTCCTACACGATATGAAGCAGACTCTGTCGCGAACATGCCTACCGCCATTTCTGCAATTTTGTGTTTAATGGCACCGAAATTGGCAATAGATGTACCGAATTGCTTGCGT
>DASYHR010001106.1:0-6436 GCA_035998385.1 Dyadobacter sp.
TCACTTCAATAAGACTTTACGATTTGTTTGTATATCCGACCTATTTGGTGCGTGTAAGATAATTACATTCTGATTTTAAACCGGCTCTAAATTTTTATCTTTTACTTTGCCGGATGAAAAAAAGCTACAGTCTTATGCTCATCCTGTTGATGGGTTGTGCCGGTGCCAGGCAATCTGCTCCTGATACGGTTCAGTATAACATCACGACACACGGAAAACTATTCACTTCTCTTTTTCAACAAAGGTCCGGAGAATATCGTGCATTGTGTTTCCAGGCATATAACCTGGCGCAACTCAGGCTGGACCAGGCAATCGCCGGCTCTCCGGACAAACCACTGGCTATTGTAACGGATATCGATGAGACGGTGTTGGACAATAGCCCTTATGATGTAAAACAATCGCTGTCAGGGAAAGACTACGAACAAAAATCCTGGGAAGAGTGGACGGCGCTTGCAAAGGCAGACACTATTCCGGGTGCTCTTTCATTTTTCAAATATGCGGCTTCGAAAGGCGTTCGTATATTTTATCTGACGAATCGTGCAGAAAGTGAGCGGAAAGGAACACTTGAAAATTTAAAACAAAAAGGATTTCCCGACGCACTATCAGAGCAGTTAATTCTGAAAAGAGATATTTCATCCAAGGAGTCGCGTCGGCTGGCAATCGCAGAGAAATATGAGATCGCTCTGTTTATAGGAGATAATCTGGGCGATTTTAATAAGTTATTTGATAAAAAAACTGAAACTGAACGGAACAGAAATGTGGCAGGTCTGGCTAATGATTTTGGTAAGAAATATATTGTTTTGCCCAATCCGGTTTATGGGGAATGGGAAAACACACTCTACCAGTTCCGGTATGATCTGACCAAAGCGCAGAAAGATTCCGTGATTAAAAGTTTGCTTAAAAGCTATTAACCCTGTTCGATGTTTTCTTCAATCTCTGATCATAATTACAATACTGATCCGAACACATTTGTCTGGAAAGGACAAACCGTTGCTACGCTTTCCACGTCCGAAATCCTGAGCTTCAGCACTCATTTACCCGAGACTGATCAGCGAGGTTTCCTGGATTTGCAGCCGGATATGATCAGAATTGATGATGCTATTTTTCTTATCGCTGCTGGCTACTCAGAAATTGTTCAGGTAAGGGTAACACAACAGGGATCTGACTTACTCATCAACTGTTCATGTGCTGAGAATGGGACAAAATTATGCGGTCACCAGTCCAGGGTACTTTATAACTTAGTCGAAAGGGCTGAGTTACGGATGTTTTTTGACAAAGGAAAAAGAAATAAAAAGATTGCGGAAGTTGCAAAAGATTATGGGTTTGAGAGTACCGACGAAAATGATCGGTATTTCGATCTGCATTACGAAGGTCGTAAGCTTGAAATTAAACCGAAGGAAAAAGAGTTGATACCCGTCAATGAGTTGTCTATCAATACTCTAAAAAGTCAGTTAATCACGCCGGTTAAAATTGTCTCTGCTGCATCACTCAACCAAAGGATACTGGTGATTGGTCAGCATAAGTATTACAGCCATTTTCAATTATCCATTTTTGACGCGCCGGTCACCAGGGAGGGGAAAGTCAAAAACCCTTTCACTCCGGTTAACCCGCTGGACGTTCTCTGGCAAACAAACGCTCCTGAGCAGTTGAAGTATCTATCTGCTGTTGCCCGTTTTCAGAATGTTCACCGGGAAGCAATCCAGCAAACTGACATCAACAGTCTGAAGGCGCTTGTACAAAATCCGGATAAGATCAGTTGCTATATGCACAATATAGCGGCGTCCGAAAATATCAGTGCGGCTTCAGTCACGCCTGTTAAAATGGTATGCTCGGTAATGGATCTTCATATCAATGTAGACCAGAGGGGTGTCTTTTACGAAATATCCGGCAAACTGATTTTGAACGAGAAGTCGCTGGATTTGGAAAAGGTGATCCTTAAATATGATTATTTTCTCTTTTTGGAAGATACGCTGCATCTGATTGAGAATGCCGATGCGTTAAAAGTCATCCGATTTTTTAAACAATACCACCAAAAGATCGTTGTCCACCGCTCGCGTTTTGAGGAGTTTCGCCTTGAGATATTGGATAAACTCGAAAACAAAATCCGACTGACTTATTCTTTTCTGAAAGCAGCTACAAAGGCGCAGCGTGAAGAGAACGGGTTTGCCGCACCACCCCGGCGACTACTTTATCTGGAAGATTTCGGTGACAATGTGATGATCACGCCTGTCATGAGCTATGGTCCGGCAGAAGTATCGGTGTTTTCAAAGAAGCAAGTCTATTCCGTTGATTCCCATGGAAATCCTTTCGAGGTGAGGCGCGACGATGACGAGGAACTTCGCTTTGTCGCTGCCCTGATGCGCCAACATGCTGATTTCGGAGAGCAACTGGGTAGAGAGTTTTTCTGGCTACACAAAACGGAGCTGATGAATGAAGATTGGTTTCTGGATGCATTTGAGGAATGGCGCAACCAGGGGATCGAAATATTAGGGTTTGACAAACTCACACAGAAACGCCTCAATGTTAATAAAGCACAGGTGAGTGTTCATGTAAATAGCGGGATCAACTGGTTTGACACGACAGCTGATGTCCGATTCGGGAAACAAAAAGTATCACTGAAACATCTGCACAAAGCAGTTAAAAACAGAACGCGTTACATTGCCCTGGACGATGGCACAACCGGGATTCTACCGCAGCGTTGGCTGGAAAAATTTACAGCTTTCTTTGAAGCGGGACACGTAGCCGGAGAGCTCATAAGAACTCAAAAAGTCAATTTTGCAAGTATAGAAGAGTTGTATGAAGCTGAAACGCTAAGTGGCGAAGTAAAAGCACAGATCGATTTCTTCCACAATAAATTCAGGGATTTTAATACCATTGAGCCAGTTTCGGTTCCAGGCGAGCTGCATGCCAGCTTGAGGGAATACCAGCAACAAGGGCTGAACTGGCTGAATTTCCTGGATGAATTCGGCTTTGGAGGTTGTTTGGCTGATGATATGGGGCTGGGTAAAACCGTTCAGATCATTGCTTTCATACTGACACAAAGACATAAACAAGCTCACAATACAAATCTGGTGGTTGTACCAACCTCTTTGATTTTCAACTGGCAGGCGGAAATTACAAAATTTGCCCCCTCGATACGCGTGTTGACCGTATATGGCTCAGGTCGTAGTCAGCAGGTCGACGATTTTGACAATTATGAGATCGTATTGACTTCGTATGGCACAATGCTGATGGATGCTCATTACCTGAGAAAATACCATTTCAACTATATTTTTCTGGATGAGTCGCAGAATATCAAAAATCCGGATTCACAGCGTTACAAAGCAGCAATGCTATTGCAGGCGAGAAACAGGATTGTGCTTACAGGTACGCCTGTTGAAAACAATACTTTTGATTTATACGGGCAACTCTCATTTGCATGCCCTGGTTTATTAGGTACAAAAAATCAGTTCAGAAATTATTTTTCAATGCCGATTGACAGATTTCAGGATGCGGAAAAGGCCCGTGAACTTCATAAAAGAGTGAATCCTTTTATTCTGCGAAGGACCAAAAAGCAAGTCGCGGCAGAATTGCCTGAGAAGACAGAAATGATTCTGTACTGCGAAATGGGAGAGGAGCAACGCAAAGTTTATAATGCCTATGAAAGGGAATTTTATACCTACCTGAATACGACTCAGGAAATTGACATTCCACGCGAAAGCCTGCATGTGTTGCAGGGACTTACCAAACTACGGCAGATTTGCGACTCTCCGGCGCTTCTCAATGACGACCTTTATTACGGGAATGCGTCAGCCAAAATCGATATATTGATTGAACAGATTGAATCCAAGTCGCCGTATCACAAGATCCTCGTTTTTTCTCAGTTTGTGACCATGCTGGATCTGATCAGGGAACAGCTGGATACCCGTAAGATCAGCTACGAGTACCTGACAGGCCAGACAACGGACAGACAGGAGCGGGTAGAAAGGTTTCAGAAAAATGACGATGTGCGGGTTTTTCTGATCAGTTTGAAAGCGGGAGGAACCGGGCTGAATCTCACCGAGGCCGATTATGTCTATCTCGTAGATCCCTGGTGGAACCCCGCAGTGGAAAACCAGGCAATTGACAGAAGTTACAGGATTGGCCAGACTAAGAATGTGATCGCCGTCAGGCTGATATGCCCGGATACGATAGAGGAAAAAATTCTTACCTTACAGGAAACTAAAAAAGATCTGGCCGACGACCTTATCAAAACAGACGTTTCCATTCTTAAAACATTGAGCCGGAATGACCTTTTAGGTTTGTTGAGTCATTGAGTTATTACTTCAAATCCAGGTACGGATGGCGTCGTCCAGTACGTCTTTCAGGACTGGTTTTGACAAATAATCGTTCATTCCTGAATCGATACATCTTTCCCTTTCTCCCTTCACCGTGCCCGCGGTAATAGCGATGATCGGTACATGCGTGCCTGATCTCATTTTCCTGATGGCAATACTGGCCTCATATCCATTCATTTCGGGCATTTGGATATCCATGAGTACAAGGTCAGGTTTGTATATTTTAAATGCTTCGACTGCCTCCAAACCGTTTCTGGCCTCAATGATTTTGTAATCAGGATTGATCTTATTTAACATGGTTTTGACCAATAGCATATTAATCGCGTGATCCTCAGCAATGAGAATGGTAATTCCCTGCTCTGCGGTTTCTGGCAGAATTATTGACTGTTCATCTGCCAGTAACTCTTCTTGCATGGTTCTAGTATACCTGGATTCGACAATTTCTCCCAGCACGCCGAACAATTGCTGAATTTTCAGCGGCTTCAGCAACCGATGTTTATGCTCATTAAGTTCTTTGATGGTCAGGAGAAAGTTGACCTCCGACGGACGGTTCAATAAAATAATAGGTGCGATTTGCTGGAGCTCTTTTACAACAGACTGAAAATGATACCCATGATTTTCAACGCTCACATTTTTTGAAAAGTCTACCAGAATAGCGTCGTAAATGGTTTTGTCAGTTATCGATTGCAATGCAAGAGATGCATCGGGATAATAGTCAGATACAATTCCTTTATGAAGGAGCATTTCGGCAACGATGCGTCCATTCCGTTCACTCTTGTCAATGATCAGGATGCGGTGTATACAGTCAGCATATGGCCAGCTGAGGTTTAACTGGCTATCTGCAGGATTCAACTCAACCTCAAAATAAAATTCACTGCCTTTTCCCGGCTCACTTTCCAATTTTAAAGAGCTGTGCATCAGTCCAAGTAAATTATTGGAGATACTGATGCCGAGCCCTGTGCCTCCAAACCGCTTAGTTGTAGACAAATCTTCCTGAGCAAACGCCTCGAAAATCCGCTTTTGGTTATGCAACTCTATGCCGATGCCCGTATCCCTTACTGAAAAACGGAACGTCCAGGGTTTTCCAGTATCAGAAGCTACCACCGTTACCTTTAATTCGATTTCCCCTCGGATTGTAAATTTTACCGCATTACTCATCAGGTTGAGCAATATTTGTTTGAGTCGTATGCGGTCGGTGTAGACGAAATGCGGGACGTTCGGATCTATGTTCAGCAGGATTTCGAGATTTTTCTGGTGTGCCTGAAATGTGATTAAATCCGTAACCTGTCCGCAAAGATCAAGTAAGTCTGTTTTCTCGTTCAGTAATTCGAGCTTTCCTGCTTCAATTTTGGAAAAATCAAGAATGTCGTTGATAATGTCTAGCAGTGAAGTGGCAGACTGCTGTACCATGGACATATACTGATGTTGCGCCGCATCAAGGTCAGTCTTTATCAACAGGTCTGTAAAGCCAACAATGCCATTCAACGGAGTTCGGATTTCATGACTCATGTTGGCCAGAAACTCTGATTTCGACCTGCTTGCCGCCTCGGCATTCTCACGGGCGGAACCAAGTTGTAATTCAAAGATTTTATGGTCGGTGATATCTTGCGAACTCCCATAAACTCTGACACATTTTCCATTCTCAAAAACAGGAGCGCCAATCGTTCGGGTCCAGATTTCACGGCCATTCCTGGTGATAATTTCCAGTTCAAGGTCGTAGCTGGTGCCATGTTCAATGCTGTTTTGCAGTGCAGTTCTCAGCCGCTCTGTCTGCTCGCCGGGGCGGTAAAAAGACATTGCAGACTCCAGTGTCGGAGTGTAATCCTGGTCTACATCATGCATTTGTTTCAATGTAGGTGTCCAGAATATTTCCTGACTCTCGATATCATATTGCCAGCCGCCGATTTTAGCAACGTCATTGGTTTGTTCAAGCAGTTCCTGTGTCCTTTTTAAATCATGCTCCCATTTTTTTCTCACGGATATATCTCTGAATACCGCTATGAGATTTGTGTGGGTTCCGTGCTCATCGACGATAGGGGTGATGGTTACGTCAGCCCAAAACTTTTCGCCCTGCCATGTCGACAGGATGATTTCGTCGGATATAATTTCAGCCTTTTCGA
>DASYHR010001115.1:0-3564 GCA_035998385.1 Dyadobacter sp.
TACGATGCCACACAGATGGTAAATACAATCTTTACAAGCCAAGAATATAGGTTTCAGTATTTCTTTCAAGATCAAGAATCCTTGGAGGAGTTCGGTAAACTCGAAAATTCAGAGGAGTATAGCGTATTAATGATAAATGACCAAATTCCAATATATGGTAAGGATCGCCAAATCATTTACGAGGATGTAGATGAAAAACTTAAATCGCTAGAACCTGAAACGCTAGATAGCTCTGATCAAATTATAAGCATTTATGAATTTGACGAAGAAATGTATGTACAGCACCTTCCCTCAGAAAAATTCTATCAAGTTGTGGCATTATCAGTAGAACAGTACAGGTTCGGCAAATTGTGAAAACCTTACTCCAACACTCCCCTTAAAAGAGCATAGATCAGCTCGGATGTATGCCACCTTAGCTGTTTTTTTGCTCTGTTAATCATAGGCGCTTTTTCTGTATTGTACCAGGTTCGGCAGTAACCCCTTCTGACATTCACTTGTCGTTTCATGCTAAAAGCAATTCCGGCAGCAATCCTGGCTACGCCAGTTGTTACAATAGGGGCCGGCGTGAAGTTTGATAGCCCTGCACTAATGGTGGATGATGCGCACCAAACCGAAGTGCGGCCATGTTCCTGAACCGGTCGTACTCCTCATTCTATCTCGGTAGAAACCTTGCCTGTCTTTGAATAACTGCCTCGCACAGCTGCTGATCCGGAGCACCTGCGCGTATCAAATCCACCAAGTGAATTATTGATTGAACAGAATGTAATGGCTGTATGGCCGGTAAGTCGAATCAATATAAACATCCTGGTATCACTGATCCGGAGACCATTTTCATTGGATAGCCAGACACGGAAATTTGTCACGACTCGGCTGTGAGGTGCAAGCTGGGGGATTGCCGGGCTTCCACTGGAACGCAATACACACTCATGGGTGTAACATTACTCAGCGTGCAAACAGTGATAAACTCCGAACCACCGTCTTCGAAAAACAGCCTGCCCTGAACCGGATTTCATTTGGCGAAGGGTTCAGGTTATTGAGAAGGTATAGGTACTCGTGCTGATCAGGAGCTACAAACTTGTTATCAGACTGCCATGTCAGAAATTTTCCTGCTTTTCCAAGCTTGTCGGTTAACAGCGAATTTCCCCAGTCCTTCACCGCCGAGTACCAGTTTGCCTTTGGGAAGTTCCCAAAAGCATTGGTAAAGGTAGTTGCCAGTTCCGGGTCTTGCCAGATCCACGCCCACCACGAAAGGTTTTACGTTTCGCTCAGGAACGAAGAAACTTGCGCTGCTTCTCGTTAGCCCAAATTTTAAGTTTATCAGCTTGGTTACTCATCGTCCTCTCGTTGTTGCTGTTTGAGGACATTGACATCACCGGTCAGGATCACCATTTGCGGAGTTATACGGAAATCAGACGGGTTGCAACCTGCTCCTTCACTGTCGTAAAGGCCTTCGAGCTTTTTGGCTTCTACCCAGCATTCTTTCGCTGTTTTGTAGTCACGTTCGGCCCTTGCCAAGTTTGAGAGCATTTCCAGATACAGGATAGCTGCCCTGGTCTTTCCTTTTTTGGAAACGGCTTCACCATCACCAAACAGATAATAAGCTTCTTTCAGAATGATCCGAGCCATGCCTTCTTTTACTGAAAACTGCTTTTCAATAGAATTCAGGATCATTGAATCAGGCCTGCCCATTGAGGCCTGGGCGAATGCAAAGGAGTATTTGTTGTACATGTCCCGCTGCTCTAGTGTCAGGCAGGGTGCATTCGGTCTGTCGTAATCGGGTTCAAAGAGGACTTCATCGTTCAAAAACAACATGTATGCGTCCAGTTTATCTGGATCAACACCAATGCGTTTTGAGATTCGTTTTAGTCCCAAAGTTCTTTTAGCCATAATAATTTGATTTACTAATGGCTAAGTAATATTTATCAAGTGATGCGCGGAAGGACATATTTTGTAATTTGGTAAAAAAAACAATCACTATGCCACTAAGTTCATCCTCCCTATTCCATTTCAGCAACAGTATCGACGGAACCAAAAATATATTGCAACATGGCTTTCGAGTCTCCTACAGTGATGAAGTCACATTCCAAGAAGTAAAAGGTATCGAAGTCAAGTATAGAAAAGCAGTACCTATGGTTTGTTTTTGCGATATACCAATTTCCCTTGTCGAACGTCATGCAAACTTTTATTGCAATCCAGGTGGGGATATTTTTGGCATTGGCTTAGCAAGAAGCTGGGCAGAGAAAAATGGGCTTAATCCAGTAATTTATTTATCTCCTGACTCTTATTTATCAACATTATTGCTTAATTCGGTTCAAAGCCATGCTGACATAGGATCAGCTATATTCGGGCTTGATCACCTAATTTATAGCAAGAGGACAGAATTAAGTACCAGTTTGAACCAAAGTTTGATTGGGCTTTTAGAAGAACTTAAAGAGGCTAGTTTGTTAGATAAATTAGATAATAGAATAACATTTGAGGACGATTCTATAATAGCGAGCGAAAGGATTTCAAGGTTAGAACTTTTCATAAAACAAACTAAGGGGAAATATTTGAGACGTGGAAAAGTGATCGAAAACCATAACTTCTATAACGAAAGAGAATGGAGATATATACCAAATAGTATCCCAGCAATCAGGAGTACTGTTGACCCAATGGAGTCAAGTGATGCACTTAAGTTTTTTGACACTTTGGGTCGTCCTGGAAAGAAAGCATTAGGTCTGTCATCGAATGCGGATTACCAAAAATTTATAAATTCTAAGACTACCTACGGTCCAAATCTAAAATTCACTGCTGATGATGTCTCATTTATAATTGTTAATAATAATGTGGCAGCGCAGGAGTTAATTGAGAGTATTTTGGATAATGATTTTGATCTTATTGGGGGAGAAAAAATTCCTACCCCAAAAAGCAAATTTAATCTCATTTCCAGGATTATATCCTGGGAACAAGTTTCCGAGGATATTCTAGGCAATTAGAAAGTATCAAATAGCCCAGTATCTCCTGGATCATTAATTGCTTTCATCGCCCTTTGTTTGAATTCTTCTTCTCTAGCCTGAGGGGCGTGATTGGCCAAAATTGTTCCTTCCCGGAAGAAATGCCCCCAACCTCGCTTCAGTTGCCGGCCGCGTTCATTATGTTTATCATAGGCGAAATCTGGCACTGGAAGTTTCCTGAATTGATGTGTCAGCCATGCCCAGAGAAGAGCAGAATCAATTAGCCGGCTTTTTCGGGATCTGCACAGGAGCAGGACCGCATGTGTCAGAAATAACCTTTGGGGTTGATTGGCATCTTCCTTCTTTTTGGCCTGTTCTTTAAACATGCAGTACAATGCCCAGATCTCTGAGCTGATCACCGGCTCAGCCAGGCCAACGTCCTCACTGCTCATGATCCGCAGGCGCTTCCAGATATATTCACTGAATCCAGAATTGTATAGCTCGACCGACCAGAACAATGCTTCGTCTTCCAGACCACGCCTGATGCACTTTTGGAGTGCAGAGCTTATTTCAAAAAAATCGTATCCGTTTTCGGTCTTAATATCATATTTGCCCATTTTTTTCGTATTTT
>DASYHR010001121.1:0-4451 GCA_035998385.1 Dyadobacter sp.
TGTAGCCGCAAAGAAACGGATTTCTAATGGAAGTTCTGTGACGATGAGAAAACATTAAACCTAATAATTTAACTGATAGGCAGTTAATAAAATTACAATTGAACCTTGTTGGCCTGTGTGAACTGCTTTAATTCATTCAAATACATTTTTGGCAAGGTTTTTTGCGCCTGTATGCAAACGAAAAAACCTTAAAAATGGAAAAGTTACTGAGCGAAATTCTATCATCAATCGAAGCACGTTTCGATTACAAGAAAATAGAAACAACCAGAGAACATAAGCAGACAATTTACCTGGACACAGAGTATATTGATACGTCATCCACCCGGCGTTACATCATTGTTACCCCGAACCAAATCCATTCTTTTTTTGAAATTTGCCTGTATCACTTTCATGAAGATCAGGATCCGGAACAATACTTCCTGGACAAGACAGAGGATTCTGCTATCGACATCAAAGAAAACCTGGCTCCGATAATCAGTCTTTGGTTCTATTTCAAACAGGATGAACATGACAAACACGAAACTGTAATTTTCGACACATTGATCTCGCCCAATGAGCGGATCCATATAAATGTACAGGAACTAAGCGCTTATATAGAGCGATCATTTGTCTGTCATGAAGAGAAACTATTGGAGCTCAGCGCGATTAGAGCAAAGTAGCAGGACTTATCTGACGTGACTTAAGTTTTGGATATCATTGAATTGAAAATAAACCTTCATGCCACTTAAACAGTTGCTCCTGATTTTCGTTTTTTGTCTCTTGTATACCTGTGCGATGAGTCAACCTAAATACATAAAAGTACCTACAGGATACCTGATGGTGCTGAGAGAAGGAGATGACGTATTTACCGAGCTTGAAAAACTTGTGGTAAACGAAAAGATTCCTTCGGCCAGTCTGAGCGGTTTTGGATTTGTAAATGCCAAATTCGGCTTCTTCAATTTCAAAACCAAAGAATACGATCCGAAGGAATTTAAAAAAGTGGAACTTACTTCCATGACAGGCTCCATCGCATGGAAAGATGGAAAACCTTCATTGCATTGCCATGGAACAGTAGCAGGATCTGATTTCAAGGTGTATGGAGGTCATCTGCTAAGCGCAGAGGTGAGTACAGGTTCTGTGGAAATCACCATTAACGTTTTTGACAAACAACTACAGCGTCTGACAGAGGACCCGCCCGGAGCAAATGTTTTGCAGTTAAAGGATTGATCACTAACGACTCGCTTTTCGTCCGACTAATAAGTTATCAGGAAATACTGTCAAATTTAAGATTGCTTAAAAAACGCATTAATTTCGCATCCTTAAAAAGATTTACAGGACAGTGTATAGTTTCAAAAACGATTATAGCGAGGGAGCTCATCCTAACATATTAAGAGCGCTGCTGGACAGCAACGGTGTGCAACAGTCAGGTTATGGTGATGATATGTTTACCGCGCAGGCGAGTGATTTAATCCGAAAAAAACTCAGGAACCAGCAGGCTACGGTACATCTGGTATCAGGCGGGACGCAGGCAAATCTGACTGTGATCTCCTCTGTGCTCAAACCGTATGAGTCTGTCATTTCAGCGGTCACAGGACATATCAATCATCATGAAACAGGAGCGATCGAATCCACTGGCGTAAGGATTGAAGCGATTGCTGCGGAAGATGGTAAATTGTCTCCTCAACTGATCGCCGCTTTTTTGGAAACCGTTGAAGAAGTCCATATGCGGTTGCCGCGAATGGTGTATATTTCACAGTCGACGGAGGTAGGCACGCACTATATGAAAGAAGAGTTGATAGCACTATGGAACTATTGCAGGCAACGTAACCTGTATCTTTTTATGGACGGAGCGCGTCTGGCTTCCGGATTGGATGCCAGCGATATGCAATTCTCTGACCTTGGCAAGTACACAGACATTTTCTACATTGGCGGGACGAAAAATGGCGCTTTGTTAGGAGAAGCCATTGTGATCAATAATCCTGATCTGCAAAAAGACTTCAGTTATAATCTGAAAATGCGTGGTGCTTTGCTGGCCAAAGGCAGGTTGTTGGGCATACAATTTACCGAGCTCTTCAAGGACAACTTGTATTTTGCAATCGGCGCACACCTCAATAAAACCGCATCTCGTTTGACTGATGCTTTTTATCAAAACGGATATAGTTTCCTGACTGTTTCCAAGACCAATCAAATCTTTCCCATATTGCCATATCCGGTGATTTATAAACTGAGAGAGAAGTATGATTTTTACATCTGGAAGAAAATCGACCACGAAAGCGCTGCTATCCGACTCGTAACGAGCTGGGCAACAGATGGCACTGTAGTTCAAAACTTTATCAAAGACTTGACGGCCTTCACGAACAAAACAAAATAATCGCCCTGTTCAATATCCATTTTTCTAAAAGCCACCGTATTCAGATCTTCTATACTATAATACTTCTCCCAAACAGACGAGATGCATCAGAAGCTGAGAGCACATATCGAAAAAGTTGTCCCGCTCACAGATGAGGAGTTTGAGTTCGTGCTGAGCCATTTTACAGGTAAAAGCTTCAAAAAACATCAGTATCTGATTCAGGAAGGTTATCCTGTGAGGTACCATCATTTTGTTGTATCCGGACTTCTGAAGCTGGTTTACACCGATGAAGGTGGGAAAGAACATATCGTGGCTTTTGCCATGGAAGACTGGTGGGAGACTGATTTTCATGCTTACTATACCCAAACCAATGCAACCATGTCGCTGGAATGTGTGGAGGATACGGAGGTATTATGTTTGTCTCTCGACGACTATAAAAAGCTCTGCGAAGGGCTTCCGAAAATGGAGCACTTCTTTCTCGAAAAGTCGCATTGGGGTTTTATAGGACTACAACGAAGAATCATATCCTGGCTCACTTCAAATGCGCAAGAGCGCTACGAACAGCTACTCGCCAAATATCCGCAGCTTGTACAGCGCGTCCCTAAAAGTCTGCTTGCAGCTTACCTGGGTGTATCGCGGGAAACACTTAGCCGGCTCACCCGCTAGTGTGATGTATATCACCAAATATCCGTGACATTTATCAAGACCTGATTTCGCTGATTGCGCGCAACTTTGCAGTGTCAATTAGTAACAACGCCTTCAACGGCACGCAATCATCAATCTGATAAAATGGAAAAGAGAATCATTAATCCCTGGCAATGGCAGAACGAACGCAGTTATGCCCAGGCTGTTGAAGTTAAAAATGTGGAAGGCACTTTGTATGTTTCAGGTCAAACAGCAATCAGTGCGGAAGGTGTATCGAGTAATGAAGATATGCAGTTCCAAATCGTACTGGCACTTAAAAATCTTGAACAGGTGATTACTGAAGCAGGATATGCCTGCAAGAACATTGTGCGCCTGAATATCTACACCACAGCCACAGACGAACTTTGGCCCAACTTCCCGATCATTCAGGATTGGATAACATTACACGGCGTACAACAGGCAACTACTTTGCTGGAGGTAAAGAGCCTTTTTGAGACATTGAAAGTAGAGCTGGAAGCGACAGTAGTAAAGTAATTGCTTCCGGCAAGTAACAACATGCTTCGCAGCATTTTCATGACAGGATACCTATTTAGTTTCAATATCACGCAACCCGCCGGCATGACGGCCCGTATACGCTTTTGAAACTAAATTTTTATCCTAACAAAACGGAAATGAAAGCGAACAATTTTTTGAATTCTCTTGTCGCCATGGCATGTGTAGTTCTTGCCTTATCGTCCTGCAGTGACAGTACACCGGTGGAAAATGAACCGTCATTTGACATTACCCAAAAATCAACATCACTGGGAAATGTACTTACCGACCAGAAAGGAAGGACGCTTTACTTTTTCACCAAAGATGTAAAGGGTACCTCAGCATGTAATGGAGGATGTCTAGATATTTGGCCGATTTTAACTCTGGCGGCCACACCTCGTCTGGACACAGGTTTGGTGGCAAGTGATTTCGCCTCTATTACACGTGCAGACGGAAAATCACAAGTAACGTATAAAGGATGGCCACTTTACTATTACGCATCTGACGTAGCCGCGGGTGAAGTAAAAGGAGAAAACGTAGGGGATGTGTGGTATGTAGCTAAAAAGTCTTACGCTGTGATGCTTGCCAATACACAGCTGGTAGGTAATGATGGTAAAAACTACACCGCCGATTACAAAGAGGGCAGCGGTGATACACAGTATTTTGTGGATGCAAATGGGCGCACGCTTTACGCTTTTAACAGAGATGAGAAAAACAAAAATAATTACACAAAGGCGGATTTCAGCAATGATGCAACCTGGCCGATCTGGTCAACAGATTGGAAAGATGTACCGTCTGTGCTGGATAAAAGTCTGTTTTCGACCATTGATGTGTTTGGCAAAAAACAAATGACCTACAAGGGTTGGCCGCTGTATTACTTTGGCCCTGATAATGCAACCAGAGGAATGACAAAGGGTGTAAGTGTGCCAACGCCGGGTGTGTGGCC